>CAYQWO010000044.1:10174-13659 GCA_964421095.1 uncultured Syntrophaceae bacterium | reverse complement strand
GTTCCCAAAATCTCAAAATTGTTTAGGGACAAAGATATTGAAGGTGAAATAATTGTCGTAGACGATGATTCACCCGATGGTACAGCGGATGTAGCTCGGACACTATCACAGCAATATCCCGTAAGAGTTTACGTGCGGAAGGATGAAAGAGGATTGGCGACTGCCGTTATGAAAGGGTTTGAATTGGCCCGGGGAGAAATATGCGTAATCATGGATGCTGATTTAAGTCATCCGGTAGATAAAATACCGGAAATGATAAATCCGATTGTGGAAGGAAATTGCGAGGCCACGGTTGGAAGTAGGTACATAGCCGGAGGAGGTTGCCAAAATTGGTCCTTCATTAGAAGAATTGTCAGCAAGGGCTCTGGGATTCTGGCCTTTGGTTTGACGAACCTTTCAGATCCCACCAGTGGCTTCATGGCCATCAAAAAGAGCTTACTGGAAGGGATAAGACTTGATCCCATAGGATGGAAAATAGTTCTGGAGGTCATTGTCAAGACAAATGTGCGATTTAAAGAAATTCCCATTGTTTTTGGGGACCGTCAATTCGGAAAGAGTAAATTAGATTTAAGGGTGCAAAAAGAATATCTTTGGCATTTATGGAGACTATATTTGTATAAATATCCTTACCTTAAAGCTTTCTTAATCTTGCTGATCACCACCGCGGTCTTCCGCCTGTTTTTCATCCGGTGGGTGGAGCTGGCGCCGGATGAGGCCTACTACTTCACCTGGTCGCGGAACTTGCAATGGGGGTATTATGATCATCCGCCCGTGGTCGGTTTTTTGATCCGGGTCTTCACGGCGATCGGCGGGCAGGATGAGTTCGGAGTGCGCTGGGGATGGGTGATCATGGGAGCCTTCCTGACCATCCTTTTGTACCGTATGGGAACCAAGATGTTCAGCAGCGAAAGGGCGGGTTTCTATGCCGCCCTGCTGATGAACATCAGCCTGCTGGGCTCTGCGGGGGCTGTGATCGCGACGCCGGATGGGCCCCAGGCTTTATTCTGGGTGCTGGCAGTTTTTTCCGTTTACCAGGCCATTGAGCAAAAAGGCCCTCATTGGTGGTACTTAACTGGCGTATGGTTTGGGCTGGGGCTGCAGTCCAAGTACACGATGATTCTCCTGGCGCCCTGTATCTTTCTTTTTTTGCTCTCCTCGGCGGAAGGAAGGAAGTGGCTTTACCGGAAGGAGCCTTATCTTGCTCTTTTCTTGGGACTGCTCGTTTTTTCACCGGTGATCTTTTGGGACGCTACACATGATTGGACCTCTTTTCGCTTCCAAATTTCCCACGGGCTGGAGGTAAAAAAGGCCGCCGGGTTAAAATACTTTGGGGAATTTTGGGGGGGACAGGCTGGAGTCGTAACTCCCCTGGTCTTCTTGGCATTAATCTGGGCCATGGCAAAGAGCGCCATCGCCGGATTCGGGCAGCGAAGAAATAATTTCCTCTTGCTCTTTTGGACATCGGCCCCCATCCTTGTTTTTTTTGCCTGCACCAGCCTCCGCTCAAAGGTGGAGGCCAACTGGCCAGCTCTGGCATATTTTTCGGCACTCGTCGCTCTGGCCGGGATCGCCGGCGAAGAATGGGAGGAATGGAAAAAGGGCAAAAGAGGTTTTGCCTGGGCCACTGCTGTCAGCGCTTTGCTGATCACCATTGTAGCCCATATTCAGCCCATCTATCCGATCGTGCCGATCGCTGCTAAGCGCGACCCGACGAGCCAATTATATGGATGGCGGATTCTGGGAGAGAGAATCAAGGAGGTGGCCCGGTCCATGGAGCCGGGAAAGGAAATTTTCCTTTTGAGTCCCCGATATCATATGGTGGGAGAAGGAATGTTCTACACGCAAGCGAAATTTCGCGTTTATCAATGGGATGCTCCGCAGCGGATCAATAACCTCTCGATGAAAAATGCACCGCCCGTCGGCAGCCAGGCAATCTTCTTCACTGAAGATGGAAACGAACTACCCCATGGTTTGGCGCCGCTCTTCGATTCCTGCGAAAAGTTGGAACCCCTGGTCATTCGACGTAATTCTTCCCTGGTTCGCACCCTCCCGCTCTGGAAATGCACGGGATTCAAAGGATTGCCTGGCTGACGGCATTAGATGAATTTCACCGCAGAGCACGCAGAGGCCGCAGAGTGATATAATTGCAATAAGGACTGGTTTAGAAAATAGGGATCGCATTTATGGAGGCAGTAATCCGGGGCTATATTTCTTATGAATTTTATTTTCGGCGCTCTCTGCGGTCTCTGCGGTGAGTAAAAAATGAATCGTTCTTTCATCCTCGAAATCGAAAAAATAGTGTACGGCGGCCGCGGGATGGGCCGGATCAACGGCAAGGTTGTCTTTGTACCTTTTACAGCCCCGGGAGATCGGGTACGGGTACAGGTCCTGCGGCAGAAAAAAGATTATTCCGAAGCTGGGCTGCAGAATGTCGAGCAGGAGTCCCCTTTGCGGGTCAAACCTTTTTGCGGTCTATTCGGGAAATGCGGCGGCTGCCAATACCAACATATCAGTTATCGCCATCAATTGCAGCTGAAAGAAAAAGGTGTAAGAGATTCTCTGCTTCACCTGAAAGAGGGGAAGAATTTGGAGGTGCTCCCGGTCATTCCATGCTCTCACGACCGGGGGTACCGGATTCGAGCGCAATTTAAGGGGGGATTGACCGATAAAAGAGAAGTCCTGGGGTTCTTTGGGCTGAAAAGCCATCAGTTGGTGGAAGTGAGGCAATGTCCCCTGCTTCATCCTCTGGCCAACGAGATCTTCAAAGGATTACAGGGTTGGCTGGGTAAGAAGCGAGAGTATTTTGTCCGATATGCCGATATTCAAGTCAGCCCAGATGAAAACAAAGGCGTAGTTCAATTGCACGTAAAGGGGCCCTATCATTCCGAAATGGCGGAGAGGCTGGGTAAAGAAATCTCCGGGGTCAAAGGGGTGGTCGTGGCCGGAAAGAAAAAAATCTCCTGGGGCGAGTTAACTCTTCTATATCGCTTGCCGGAAATTTTTGGAAAAAGGTCATTGCAAATTCGGGCAGAGTATGATTCCTTTACTCAGGTCAACCCATACCAAAACTGGAATTTGATCCAGCGGGTCGTAGAGTGGGCTGATCTCGCTGGCCGGGAAAGGGTGCTGGATCTTTTCTGTGGTTCAGGGAACCTGACCCTGCCTCTGGCCCAGCGGGCCTTGAAAGTCTGGGGGATGGATCAGGACGAGCGGGCTGTGGAGAATGCCCAGGAGAATGCCCGGAAGAACCAAATGGACAATTGCCTTTTTATCCCTGCCGCTGCCGAGGCGGGCCTCAGGCGTATTCTGGCAGAAACAAAATCCGTCGATGTAATCGTTCTGGACCCGCCCCGGGCGGGGGCGAGGGATGTGCTCGACTCTCTGGCCTTGCTCCGACCCCAGAAAATTATTTATGTGTCTTGCGAACCGCCGACCCTCGGCCGGGATTTGCACCGGCTGGGGGCGATGGGTTTTCATGTGCAACG
>CAYQWO010000044.1:8303-10074 GCA_964421095.1 uncultured Syntrophaceae bacterium | reverse complement strand
AAGGTTCTCCTGCAACAAATCCTGGATGATGCCGCGGACCGTTTCCCCAGAAAGACGGCTCTCTTTTTCTTTGGGGGGCGCATGAATTATGGAGAGCTGAGGGCCCAGGCGAACCAGTTTGCCAGCGCTTTAAAGGGAATTGGTTTTCATAAAGGTGACCGCCTGGGCCTCCTTTTAGCTAATATGCCGCAGACGATTATCAGCGCTTTCGGAGCCCTCAAGGCCGGAGGGGTGGCTGTCTTTTTTGACCCCCTGGGGGACGAAGAGGAATTGGAGCGGGAATTCAATGACAGCGGAGTCGAAACGCTGGTGGTCCTGGACCTGGTTCTTCGCCGGGTTGACAAAATTTTTCCCCGGACAAAACTAAAGCAATTCATCATCACCGGGGTAAAGGACTATCTCCCTTTTCCCAGAGATTTCCTATTTTCCCTGGCGGCGCGGGGACGCGGCATGACTGTCAAGGTGGCCCGGAAGCCTAACATCCATTTGTTCAAAGATTTCCTCCCCGGTAAACCCTCTATCCTCCCGCCGTCGGAGGGAATGTCAAACGACCCTGAAGATGATGCGTTCATTCTGTACACCAGCGGAACTTCCGGGCCACCCAAAGGGGTAATTTTAAGGCACAGGAATTTAGTAGCCAACCTCCTCCAGGCTGCAACCTGGATTGGTGAGGTGAAAAGAGGGAAGGAGATCTTTCTTTCCGTCCTCCCTTTCCATCGGGCGTTTGGGATGACTCTGGCCATGAACCTGCCCATTTATTTGGCGGCGATGGATATCTCCCTACCGCGGTTTGAAATCGGGCAGGTTCTCTCCGCGGTGCGAAAACATCGTCCTTCTTTTTTCCCGGCCTTGCCTTCCATGGTTGATTCTTTGGCCCGAGATCCGGATATTTCCAAATACAAATTCTCTTCGATTAAATTCAGCTGGTCCATGGGCAAATCTTTACCGGAGGAAATTTTACATACCTTTGAACGACGGATGGGTGGGAAAGTGAGCGAAAGTTACGGGTTAAGCGAAGCAACGGCTTTGACCCACGCCAACCCGATTTATGGGAAGAGAAAAATAGGGTCCATCGGCATCCCCCTGCCGGATACAGATGCTAAAATTGTGGACGCGGGGAGCGGTGAAAAGGAAAAGGCGCCGGGCGAATCCGGGGAATTGGTCATCCGGGGCCCTCAGGTGATGAAAGGGTACTGGAATCGGCCCGGAGAGACGCAGAGAGCCCTTCGCCATGGCTGGCTACATACAGGAGATATGGCTCGGATGGATGAGGATGGATTTTTTTACATCACCGGCAGACTCGATAAAAGTCGAAAATAATTTTTGGACGCGGATGGACGCAGATTAAATGCATTTATTGAAAGCGACTTAAATACCTAGATTGCTACGGAATGGTCATTGCGGCAATGACTACTTTTTCTTGCGGCCAATATAGGTACTGAAATTTTTTTCTGCGTACTTCCGCGAAAGTCTGCGTCCTCATTATGAATTTTCCCTTACCCAAAAAAATCTGAAAATTTTTCTTGACAGCGTTTCCAGCTTTATGCTAAAAACAATTATCTCAAAATTAGGAAGCGAAATGGATCAGCGCAAGGGAATTGAATTTAGCGGCGGGTATTATTTTTACTGGTATTTTTACGCCGGGGTCTGCCCGCCGCCTGGAAGCTGATCGTTAAATATATTTAGCTGATTGGGGCCGTGGGCAGACAAAGAACTGCCCACGGCCTTTTTATTTTGAGCCGTGGGGATTTTTCTCACGGCTTTTTTATTT
>CAYQWO010000044.1:3574-8203 GCA_964421095.1 uncultured Syntrophaceae bacterium | reverse complement strand
AGGAGGGAAAAGATGGTAGGGAAACGAATACGGATGGAGCGGATCATGGACCGCAACTCGGGAAAGACGGTGATCGTGCCCATGGACCACGGCGTAACCCTCGGGCCCATGGCCGGGTTGATCGACATGCGGCAGACGATCAATGCCGTGGCCACGGGAGGGGCTAACGCCATCGTGATTCACAAAGGCCTGGTGGAGGCGGGGCACCGCCGGAGCGGCAAAGATGTGGGTCTGATCGTACATCTCTCGGCGAGCACGTGCATGGCGCCCGACCCCAACTGCAAAGTCCTGGTGTGCTCCGTGGAGGAGGCCATCAAGCTGGGAGCGGATGCCGTCTCCATTCACGTGAACATCGGGGCGGAGGATGAAAAGTCCATGCTCAAGGACCTCGGAAATGTAGCCAGGGAAGCCCGGGAGTGGGGAATGCCTCTGCTGGCCATGATGTACATGCGAGGGTCGAAAGTAAAAAATGCATACGATGCACGGTTGATCAAGCATGCCGCTCGGGTGGGTGCCGAACTGGGAGCCGACATTGTGAAAGTTCCCTATACCGGCTTGGCAGAGAGCTTCCAAGAGGTGGTGGAGGGATGTTTTGTACCCGTAGTCATTGCCGGCGGAGAGAAGATGGAAACAGATCGGGACATTCTGGAGATGGTCAAGGGGTCAGTACAGGCTGGAGGTGCTGGGGTCTCGATTGGCAGAAATGCCTTCCAACACAGCGAACCGGAAAAGATCGTCCGGGCGATCAGCAAAATGGTGCACAACGGGTCCACGGTCGATGAAGGACTGAAAGAACTCGCGGCCTGAAGGAGTTGGAAAAATGCCAAAGCAGGTTTGGGTGAAGGTAATTCCTTGGACCGTGTCCGTGGCCCAGGCAGCGATGGAGAGCGGGGCCGACGCTCTCTGGATAGAGGCCGGTATTCGTCCAGAGGTTAAGAAGATGGGCCTCATCCCCATTGTAGCCGAAGACGGAGACCTTATGCTGGGCCGGGATGTAGTGGAGAAGGAAATCCGGGACAAGAAGGACGAAGAGGAGATTATCTCTTTGAGCTTGCAGAAAAAGGTGGTGGTGCAGGGAGGGGACTGGAAGATCATTCCCCTGGAGAATCTATTAAGCCGAACCGCCCACCTGTTCGTAGAGATCACCGGCTTAAAGGAAGGACAGACAGCCCTATCGATCCTGGAAAAGGGTGTGGATGGGGTCGTGCTCAACAACCCCGACCCCAATGCCGTCCGGCAAATCATCCGGGCGCTCAAAGTGGAAGGTGAAAGGCTCGAACTCTCTCCCGCCACGGTCAAGCGGGTCGAGCCCCTGGGGCTGGGAGACCGGGTCTGCGTGGATACCTGCACGGCGATGGTCCAGGGAGAAGGCATGCTGGTGGGCAACAGCAGCCAGGCCCTCTTTCTCATTCACTCGGAGAGCGTGGAAAATCCTTTTGTAAACACCCGCCCTTTCCGGGTCAACGCCGGTCCAGTGCACGCGTACATTCGCGTGGCTGGCGGGCAGACAAAATATCTCTCCGAAATTCGGGCCGGGGATCAGGCCCTGGTGGTCAACTTTGAGGGCAAAAGTTATCCGGCCGTGGTGGGGAGGGCCAAGGTGGAAAGGCGCCCTCTGGCTCTGGTGGAGGCCGAAGCATGCGGCCGGAATATTTCAGTTATTCTGCAAAACGCCGAGACCATCCGCCTCACCCAGCCCGATGGGAAAGCGGTATCGCTGGTGGACCTGAAGGAAGGGAGCGAAGTGCTGGTCTACCGGGAAGGTGCTGGAAGGCATTTTGGGGTGCGGGTTGATGAGACGATTCTGGAAAGGTAAAAGCCCGGGAAAAATTTGCCTGCCCATCGTCGAGACGACCATGGAAAATGCTATCCAGGCGATCGGGGAAGCGAATGGTCTGGCTGACCTCATCGAACTTCGGCTGGATTATTTGAGGGACATCAAATTGGAGATGCTTTTGGATGCAGGGGAAAAACCCTTGATCGTCACAAACCGTCCAAGGGCAGAAGGCGGCAGGTATGCGGGAAATGAAAAAAAGAGGCTGGCCATTTTGCGGGCGGCGGCCGATTTCGGTGCCGCCTTCGTGGACATGGAGATGCGCACGGAACGATCCTCGCTGCAGGAACTGATAAAAAATAAAAACCGGACCCGCATAATCCTCTCCTTCCATGATTTCCAAAGAACGCTCTCTCCAGAAGAACTGCGGAAGCTAACGGACCGCATGATTCGGTATGGAGCCGATGTGGCCAAAATTGTTACCTTCGCCCGATCGTGGGAAGACAACCTGAAAGTCCTGGCCCTTATTCCTTACGTCAGAAAAAGGAAACAAGCCATCGTGGCCTTCTGCATGGGAGAAAAAGGGAAGATGAGCCGAATTTTTGCCCCCTTGATGGGAGCGGCTTGGACGTATGCCTCGCTGGACAGGAAACGGGCAAATGCTCCCGGGCAATTGACCGTTAAAGAAATGAGGGAAATCTGGGAGAGGCTGGAATGATCGATGCGGAGACTCAACTCTATGGGGTCATCGGAAACCCGGTGCGGCACAGCTTGAGCCCCATCATCCATAACGGAGCTTTCCAAAGGATGGGGTGGAACGCGGCTTATCTGGCCTTTGAAGTCAAAGATCTGGCGGAAGCAGTGAGCGGCATCAAAGGGTTAGGGATTCGGGGCGTGAGCGTGACCATTCCATTTAAGACCCAGATCATTCGTTTTCTTGACCAACTTGATGATATGGCTGGGAAGATCCAGGCCGTCAACACCATCCATAATGACGGGGGAAAACTCATTGGCTACAACACCGACTGGTGGGGAGCTTTGCGTGCCCTGGAGGGAAAAGTTGACCTTAAGGGGAAAAGGGTTTTTCTCCTGGGGGCCGGGGGAGCGGCCCGGGCCATTGCCTTCGGTCTGAAAGAACGTGGTTGCCAGGTTTTTGTGTTCAACCGCACGCCGGAAAAGAGCAAAAGCTTGGCCGACGAGTTGGGTTTCATCTACCTGCCGCTTTCTGCTTTGCATGGAGTTGCTGGAATGGACGCCCATGTGGTCATCAACGCTACTTCTGTGGGCATGGCCCCGAAGGATGCGGAAAGCATTTTCCCGAAAGAATGGTTGCGACCCGGGATGGTCGTAATGGACATAGTCTACAAGCCGCTGCGGACAAAGCTTTTGCGTGAGGCGGAAGAGTGTGGCTGCCAGACGATCGATGGACTGGAAATGCTCGCCCGTCAGGGGGCAGCGCAGATTGAGATCTGGACGGGAAAGAAGCCCGATATCGAAGAAATCAAAAAGGATCTGCAAGGAGCGCTCTGCGCTTTGCCTGCGGTCAGATAGATATCATCAGGAAAAACGGAATGGTGGAAATCAAACATCTTACACATTGTGATGCGGTTGTCAAGATTCCCGGGTCGAAGAGCTACACCCACAGGGCCCTTATTGTCTCTGCGCTGGCTGAGGGGGAGTCTGTTTTGGTGAATGCCCTGCGTAGCGATGATACCCAATATACCGCCGAGGGATTGGAAAAATTGGGTGTGCATGTTTTTTGGGAAGGAGGTTTGCTCCGCGTTCAGGGCACGGGAGGAAAGCTGAAAGCGGGTGAAGAAAGAATCTACGTGGGTGATTCCGGAACTTCCATGAGGTTTCTGACCGCCCTGGCCGCGCTGAAAAATGGGCGGACCCTGTTGGATGGAAGTGAGCGGATGCGCCAGCGGCCGATGGCCCAGCTTCTGGATGGGTTAGTGGCTTTGGGGGTCAGGGCCTATTCTCAAAAAGGAAACGGCTACCCGCCCGTAATCATAGAGTCCCAGGGGCTGACGGGAGGCGTAGCCAGGATCGATGGGGGAGAGAGCAGCCAGTTCATCTCCGCCCTTTTAATGGTGGCTCCCCTGGCTCGGGGAGATGTGCGCGTGGAGGTAGCAGGCCACCTGGCTTCCAGGCCTTACGTGGACATCACCCGGGATGTGATGTCCGCCTTCGGCGTGGAAGTTCAGTGGGCCGGGGATCATTCTTTTTTCGTTCCGGCAGGGCAACGATATCTTCCCCGAAAATATCCCATCGAAGGAGATGCATCCAATGCCTCGTATTTCTTTGCCGCCGCCGCCATTACCCGCGGAAGGGTGAGGGTGGAAAACTTCCGTCCCGCCTCAGCTCAGGGCGACTCCGGCTTTCTGAAAATTCTGGAAAAAATGGGTTGCGAGGTGGCCTGCGGAGAAAGTTTCGCTGAAGTGCGGGGCCGGGAGCTTCAAGGGATGGAGATGGATATGAACACCATGCCCGACCTGGTTCCAACCCTGGCGATTACGGCAATTTTTGCCCGGGGCAAGACCGTGATTCGGAATATCGGGCATCTGCGCCTGAAGGAATCAGACCGCATCCGATCTTTGGCCTCGGAGCTGGCCAAGATGGGCGTTAAGGTCGAAGAAGGAGAAGACTGGTTGGTGGTGGAGGGAGGAGATGCCCGGGGAGCGGAAATCGAAACCCACAATGACCACCGCTTGGCCATGAGCTTCGCCGTCGCCGGCCTGGCTGTGCCTGGCATAAGGATTAAAGGGGAACGCTGCGTGGAAAAATCCTTCCCGGAGTTTTGGGAGACGCTGGAAAAATTATATTGAAGAAAGGGTTCAAGGGGTCAAGGGTTC
>CAYQWO010000044.1:0-3474 GCA_964421095.1 uncultured Syntrophaceae bacterium | reverse complement strand
CGCATGGGGAAAGGCTTTGTGGACACGGATGACCTGGTAGAAGAACGTCAGGGGGCCTCCATCCGCGATATCGTGGAGTCCAACGGATGGGGCCATTTTCGGGCCGCGGAGAAGAGAATCATTGAGGAAGTTTCCCGGAAAGACAACTTAATCATCGCTCCCGGCGGAGGAGCGGTGCTCGACCCCGAGAATGTCAGGGCTTTGAGGGAAAATGGTCTGATCATCTGGCTGAAGGCGGACCGGGAAGTCCTCTGCCGAAGAATCGGCCATGACTCCCGCAGCGATGCCCGCAGGCCGACCCTTACCGGGAAGGGGGCACTGGAGGAATTTGCAGAAGTGATGGCCAGCCGGAATCCCTTCTACGAGAGGGCTGCCGATGCAGAGATCGATACTTCAGGCTTAGATGTAGAAGAAGTGATAGGGGCTGTATTATCGATCATGGAAAAAATGGGAGGCTTACGTTGGGCGGAAATTCGCTCGGAAGGCATTTCCGGATAACCACGTGGGGGGAATCCCACGGGAAAGCTCTGGGGGTGGTGATCGATGGCTGCCCACCCCGGATGGACCTTTCGGCTGAGGACATCCAGACAGAGCTGAACCGCAGAAGGCCTGGCCAAGGGAAAGGGTCAAGCCCGCGGAAGGAAAAAGATCGGGTGGAAATTCTCTCCGGAATCTTCGAAGGAAAAACGACAGGAACGCCCATTTCCCTTTTGGTCTGGAATGAAGACGTTGATTCCAGGCCTTACGAAGCATTGAAAGATGTTTTCCGGCCAGGGCATGCAGATTTTACCTATCAGGCCAAGTATGGCATCCGGGATCACCGCGGCGGGGGGAGGGCATCAGCCCGGGAGACAGTGGGAAGAGTGGCCGCAGGGGCTGTGGCCAAGAAGATCCTGGAGGAAAAAAAGATCAAAGTCATGGCTTACACCGTGGAATTGGGAGGAGTACGGGCAGAGAAGATGGATTATCCCGAGATCGAAAAGAACGATCTTTTCTGCCCGGATAAGGATGCAGCGAAAAAAATGGAGGGAAAAATCCAAGAAGCCAAGCTTCAGGGGGACACCCTGGGAGGCATCGTGGAAATTCTTGTTCGAGGTTGCCCAGCCGGGTTGGGGGAGCCAGTCTTTGATAAGCTGGAGGCAGACCTGGCCAAGGGGTTGATGTCCATCGGAGCCATACGGGGAGTAGAAGTGGGCGCGGGATTTGGGGTAGCCCGGATGCGGGGCTCGCAATGCAACGATCCTTTAGGCCCGGAGGGGTTCGAAAAAAACGATGCCGGAGGAATTTTGGGGGGGATATCCAACGGAGCAGATATCCTGCTGCGGGTGGCTGTCAAACCGATCCCCTCAATTGGTCTGGAACAAAGAACCGTCAATCACGCCATGCGTCCGGTAACGATCAAGATCCAAGGGCGGCATGATGTTTCGGCCATCCCCCGGATCAACCCGGTCTGCGAGGCCATGGTGGCGATCGTTCTGGCGGATCACCTGCTGATGCAGAAATCACTTTCAAGAGGATGAAGATGGAACCAGAGGCCAAGGTAAAATCTCTGCGGCAGAAAATCGATGCCCTGGATGGGCATATCCTTGCTCTTTTGAACGAACGAGCCAAGCTCGCTCTGGAGGTAGGCAGGGTAAAATCGGGGTCCCAGATGGAACCCTACAATTCCCAGAGGGAAGAAGAGATTCTGAAACGCCTGGAATCGCTAAACCGCGGCCCTTTTCCCCAGCGGGCGATCTCTCCAGTCTTCCGCGAGATCATTTCTGCCTGCCGTTCTCTGGAGGCTGAACTTACGGTAGCCTACCTTGGCCCGCCCGCCACCCACACGCACCTGGCCTGTATCGAGCGCTTTGGCAGCTCGGTGCAGGCTATGCCGAAGGAATCCATCCAGGAAATCTTCGAGGCCGTGGAAAAGGAAAGAGCAAACTTCGGGGTTGTCCCCATCGAAAATTCCACCGAAGGGGTGGTCAACCGCACTTTGGACATGTTCATCGATTCGGAGGTGAAGATCTGTGGCGAAGTTTTGATCCGCATCTCCCACGATCTTCTCTCTCAGGGTGGGAAACCCGGAGACATCGAAAAGATCTATTCCCATCCGCAAGCGCTGGCTCAATGTCGGCGGTGGCTGGGCCAAAACCTACCTCATGTGGAGCTCGCTGAAACCGTGAGCACGGCCAAAGCTGCTCAGATGGCTGCCGGGGACCCGAAGGCTGCGGCCATTGCCAGCTCCTTTGCCTCGCATCTTTATGGCCTGAGAGTGATCGAATCCCGGATTGAGGATTACTCCCACAACTATACCCGATTTTTGGTCCTCGGCCGCCAAATTTGCGGGCCGACTGGAAAGGACAAGACCTCTCTGCTTTTCTCCATCCCCGATTCCCCGGGCTCTCTTTACCAGGTCTTGCGGCCTTTTTCCGAGAAGTCGATCAACCTTACGAAAATCGAATCCCGGCCCATTAAAGATCAGCCGTGGGAATACGTTTTCTTTTTGGACTTTGAAGGCCATACCAGGGATGCGCATATTCAAGAGGCGTTGTCGGAGTTGAAAAAGAACGTCCTTTTTTTGAAGTTCCTGGGTTCCTATCCCCGGAGTTCATAATTTTGTTTAGAATTTCGATAGGCGAATTTAGGATTTTTTTCTGGTGGTGGCGCGGCACCCATAGGGACGAGGAGTGCCCGTCGCCAGGGAGCAGTGTCTGAATTAAAACATTGGCTCCGAAATAGAGGCCGGGGGCAGTCTTCGCGACCCCCGGCCTTTTTTTTCACCGCAGAGAAGGGATAGCTGTCAGCGATGAGCATTCAGCTATCCGCTAAGACATGCGGATGTAAGAAAAGTGTTTCTGTTCTTAAAAACATATTTTGTCCATTTCTGATTGCGCTTTGGCGAAAGTTTTTTCGCTGATCGCTCAAGGCTGAAAGCTGATTGCTTACTGAAAAGGAGGAAAAATTATGGCGACTCCATCTTTGCGCGAGTTCAAAGACCTGGCTAGCCAGGGCAACCTCATTCCGGTGTATGAAGAAGTACACTTTGACTGGGAGACTCCAATTTCGGCGTTCCGCAAGATCGATGATGGAAGGTTTTCTTTCCTTCTCGAGAGTGTGGAGGGGGGAGAGAAATGGGGCCGATACAGCTTCCTGGGTTCCGGACCTTCCCACCTGTTCCGCAGCCAGGGGGATGAATTTGAAATCCTCAAAAATGGAGAAGTCCTGCAAAAGGGGGAAAATAAGGACCCGTTCCGAGCTCTGGAGGGTTTCCTCGGAAGCTTTCGGGCTGCCCCGCATGATTCCCTCCCCAGATTTTTTGGAGGGGCGGTCGGTTATGCCAGTTATGATGTGGTCCGGTCTTTTGAGAAGATTCCTGCTTTGCTTCCCCCAGACCTAGCGCTTTATGACTGCTATTTCATGATTACGGATACGCTGCTGATCTTCGACAATGTGAAGCAGAAGATCAAAGTAATGGCCAATGTGATTCTG
>CAYQWO010000043.1:4640-13669 GCA_964421095.1 uncultured Syntrophaceae bacterium | reverse complement strand
ATCGAGAAAAACCTGCAGGGGCTGGAGGCCGGAGACGAAGAAAAAATTTTCCGTACCGTGAAAGATACGCTGGAGGAGAAGAAAGCTCAGATCCCCATGCTTGACCCAAAAGATTTTGCCATTCCCATCACCCAGGCGGCCCGCGAAGCAGTTCGGAGTTAAGACCCCAAAAAACAGCTTTCAACAGGCCTTTCATTTGCAGAATCGAATAGATACGTTGGTCCGACCCGGAATAGAGGAATAGCGGCAGTTCGATTCTGGGTCTCGCCACCAAGCAATAAAGGAATTTCTAATCGCGCTTAAAGAAATCCCTTGATTTTTTCCACCACTTAATACATTATTTTGCTATGAGGGTGGTGGAAAAAGATAGGCACATCAATGGGATGCTCCACGAAGAACTGGAGCGCTGCAGGGATATGGTTATTTCCTTGCAGAAAGAGCTTTCCAATCTCCCCAAGGGTTCTCTCCATAAACGGCGGAAAAAATATAAAGGGAGAAGATACATCTATTATTATTTGAAATATCGGCAAAGTGGAAAAAGCATCAGCAAGCACATCCCGCAGAAAGAAATGGATGGGCTCATCAATAAGTTGCAAGCGCGGAAGCGTTATGAAAAAGAGATGAATTTTTATTTGGCGAGGATGAAATATTTGGAGAAGATTTCGAAAATCAGATGAAAGAGCTACGGATTCAGAACACCGGAATATTTCCTGGAGGCATTTATGAACTCCTTCGTGCTCTTTATCAGGCAGATTTTTTCTCTCATAGCCTCCTTACAGGAAGCTGGATATTCCCTATCTATGAAGCGGCCTTGAATATCCGATATGTCCTTAAAACCTTTGATATCGATTTTGCTGTTGACTTGGCCTCGGTGGCTTCCTTCGAACCAGTCGACTTAGAAAAAATTTTTACGGAACTGGGATATGTCCTCGTATTTGACTATAGAAGCGGCTTGAGGAAATACAGTAGAGAAGGGTTTGAAGTTGAATTCCTGGTTCAAAGAAAAGGAAGTAGGGATCTGGATCGCATTCCCATCCGCCAATTGAATGTTACTGCCACCCCGCTTCCCTTTTTAGATATTCTTTTCCAGTCTCCATTATCCGTCAACCTCGGAGGTTCGAAAATCAGGATTCCCTGTCCAGAGGCTCTATTTGTCCATAAATTGATAATCGCCCAAAGAAGGAACAATGTGGTCAAACAGGAAAATGACTTATCTCAATGCAGGGCCCTAATCCCGGTACTCGAATCGGAAAAGCTACCGCAGATTATTCGTTCACTTAAATTGGGGCCCAAAACTAAAAAAGCGATTCTTACCTCTTGTAGAATCATTGCTTTTCCACCACATAAACTTGGATTTACTTGATTTGTGGTGGAAAGGCCGAGGAGGTGGCCCCCTTTCTTGAATCCTGGAATCAGCTGTTTTCTGCATGAATCTCCCTCATCTATGCTGACGGCTACCCCTCTAATGCAATATCCATTTTTTGAAAGTGACAATTTTCATCGACGTCCCCGCCTTCAGAGAATTTTAACCGGCAATTCCTGCTTGGTGAAAAAGAAACGGAGCCGTTTAAATGGAGATGGGACCAGGAGCCAAGTGACCCCATGTGCCATGTGGTGAATGTTTATACCAGAGCAGCGCAGCTTGAGGGATTACCGGCTGAGGCGAGTTATCGGCTGCAGAAACTTTAAAAATGGGGTCTAAAAATGGGATCAGTCCGTGAATTAGGAATTGCTGATGGTTTATAGAAATTACCTCTTTTCACCCCGCAGGGAGCAGGGAGTAAACACCCGCCGATTTTCATTTTCAATTCTTTTGAGGCTACCCGAATTTCATAGCCAAGAACCAGCTAAATTCTCGATTCACGGACTGACCCCTTTGCCGACTCAGGGACTCAAATCAAACGGTTAAAAGGATTCCGTCCACCGATCTATCGATTGCGGTCAGGAGACTTCCGAGTGTTATACCGTATCCGGGAGGACAAGGTGACTGTTCTGCGGGTGATCGACCGGAAATTACTGGAGAGAGTCATCAAGAGGCTGAATCTGTAAGTCTTCTACCGCTACAGCAAATCAAACCCAAAGAGAGGGTGCGGCGGGTGCAGGGAGAAAGGCTATGGTGTCACAGTTTTCTCCCCTTTCTCTCTGGCGATTCGCGCTCCCCTCCTTACTCGTCAATAAATGGTGCGTAATTTCCCTCCCATAACTTACCTGAGGATAATTAACCTAGTGAACACCGTCCCCGGATCCACTCTCTTAACGCTTGAGCGGGCGGCGTCGGTTCTCGGAAAAAAACTGAGGATTGAGTTTGTGTAACAGAATGGTAGCTATCCGACAAAACGGGAGAAAAAACGTTCATGAACCGCGCGACTTCCCCGTGAAAAAGGTTGGAATTTAAAGCCAAGCAAGAAAAGAATACTTATTTACTTATGCCTGACACCATTTTCGCGTCGAAGTGAGAGATTCGTCGAAGGAAAAAACGAAAGTTCATGAAAGAGCTTCATGGACAGGTGCGTTCGAAATCTTGCCTGGTTCGTATCTTTCGAGTATTACAGAAAAAATTTTTTCTCTTGACAGGCGGAAGATAGGATGTCCCGAAAGCGCCGGGTAAAACCGGTAGGGTGTAGTGAATGAAAGAGTCATACGATGAAGGCGTAGCGAGCCACATCGGCCCCGAGTCATGCGCCTTTGCCCGTGAGGGTGGGGGTGAAGCGTTGACAGGGGTACGTGCGGGCCGGGTATGGAGCCGTGAAATCCTATTCAACTTCAGGGTGCTGACGCTATGGGACAGGTGGAAAGCAACACTGGGCCGGTCGTTAGCGCGAGATCGGCTCAGGCCCTGCGCGGTCGGAGACCCCGAGCACGTACGGAAACGCCCTACGCGGGAACCGGGAGGTCCCGTATCTGCCTTCAGACGGGAGGGGTCCGGAGGTCGCACCGGGAAGTCTGAGGACACAAGCCGGTGATGAACGGATACGGGAAGTCGGACAGCCCCATACTACCGAAGAGGTCACCGAACAAAGCTTTGGCTGCGGAGGGGATGGAGGGAAGGGGGCTGGCCAAGGGGAACCTGCCCGAGCAGGAGGCGACCCGGACGCAGAGCCGGATGTGTGCGCCAACTGCACTGGAGCGGGTACGTCAGGCAGCGGTTAAGGATAGGAAACAGCGGTTCACGGCGCTCTTTCACCATGTCTACCGAGTGGATCTTCTGAGGGAGGCGTATTTTGAATTGAAGCGGGACGCCGCCCCTGGGATAGACGGGGAGACTTGGCGGCGGTACGGAGAGAAACTGGAGGAGAACCTTCGGGATCTTTCGGTACGGCTGAGGCGGGGAGCGTATCGGGTGAATCCGGTTCTACGGGTGTACATTCCCAAGGCGGATGGGCGGCAGCGACCGATTGGCATTCCTGCGCTGGAAGACAAAATCGTCCAGCGAGCCGTCAGCCGGGTCTTGGATGTAATCTATGAGCTGGATTTTCTCGGATTCTCGTATGGATTCAGGCCGGGGCGAAACCCGCATCAAGCGTTGGACGCTCTATCGGTTGGGATTCTGACGAAGAAGGTGAACTGGGTGCTTGATGCGGACATTCGTGGGTTTTTCGATACCCTCGACCATGAATGGCTGGGAAAGTTCATCGAGCATCGCATCGCCGACCGACGCATCGTGCGTCTCATCCGGCAGTGGTTGAAAGCCGGTGTGTTGGAAGGAGGGGAGCGAGTACAGAGTGAGGTGGGTACGGTACAAGGGGGGAGCATAAGCCCCCTGTTGGCGAATATCTACCTGCACTATGTATTTGACCTGTGGGTCCAAGGATAGAGAAGGAAGGAAGCCAAGGGCCATGTGATCGTGGTTCGTTGGGCCGACGACTTCATCGTGGGCTTTGAGCATCGGAGCGAGGCGGAGCGGTTTCGGTCTGAGCTGGGTGGACGGTTAGCCAAGTTTGGGTTGGAACTTCATCCCGACAAGAGCCGCCTAATCGAGTTTGGCCGATTTGCAGCGGCAAACCGGAAGCGGCAAGGGGAGGGAAAACCGGAGACTTTTAACTTCCTGGGTTTTACGCATATCTGTGGTAGGACCCGGAAGGGAAAGTTCACGGTGCTTCGCGTGACGATGCGCAAAAGGTGGCAAGCAAAGCTGAAGGAGGTCTATGCCGAACTTTGGCGGCGCATGCACGATTCGGTACCAGAACAGGGTGCTTACCTACGCTCGGTCATTATGGGACATGCCCGATATTACAGCGTACCCATGAACGGGCCTTCAGTGGCGGCCTTCCGTAAGGAGGTCTGCTGGCTGTGGCGGAAGGTCTTGAGGCGTCGCAGTCAGAAGCACCCTTTGACCTGGGATCGGATGAAATGCCTGATTGATAGGTGGCTCCCTGTCGCCCGTGTCTGTCATCCTTACCCTTTAGCTCGTTTTGGCGTCATTACCTAAGGCAAGAGCCGTATGAGGCAATTCCTCAAGTACGGATCTGTGCGGGGGGCGGCCCGCAAGGGCCGTCCCTACCGCGACCTCGCTTCTGGATAATAGCTCTTCCCAAAGATCCTTAGAATAAGGAGCGGTTTCAATTTGCCCTTCCCGTTTATCAGCATGATCGCGAAGCTCTTCGAGCAATATTTCTTCTGTCCACCCGATTCTTTCCGCCAACCTAATAATCATAACCGCTTCCTCGTATTTACATTCGGTGTCAATAGCGTATTGAACTAGAGTCCCCAAATCTTCCTTTGCTGATGCATATAGACGGATAGTATTGGTCCATCAAACATTTCGAATATTTCGAAGGATCAATTTCGGGTCGTCAACCTTCGTAGGCCTTCGGGCAGCTAAATATTCTTGATAGATTAAATGGCCAAAAGAGAGACCCTCGGAGGGCTCAAATTGTAATATTCCTCTGTGAACACAGTCTATAACCATCTTTTCGGGATCCCGGTGATATTTACGAGAATAGAATCTTTCGGCCGTTCGACTCGCTTCTGTAATGGATATCATCCGAAGTTCATGCTGGTGCATCTCAAAAGCCAATTCCATTATGAACTTCCAATATCGCCTCATCAGATCACCCGGCAGTCTTTGAATTCCCTTGGCTCGGTCCCATTTTCCCAGTAATAATTCGAAACGGCGTTCATATAATTCTATTTCGGCAGACGGCATATCGGCACCCGATTCAAATAGCGAGCACAGGAGCGATGCGACCAATGGATTCGTGGCTGCTTTGCCCATCTTGGGATTTTGTTCTATCCGCCTGGATATTTCCTGCAATGAGCTGGGTTGTGAACCAAACCACTTCTTTATGAATTGATTCAACTGATCTTTTGAAAAGGGTTTAAGGAGAAGATCCATAGCGCCCTTAAAGCCTATCCCACGAAACGTGCTTTTACAGCTCACAATTATACGGCAATTAGGATAATCTTTCGCCAAATCACCGATAACCTCCATCAACCTTTTGGCGTTGGACCCGCATTCATCAATTCCGTCCAAGAATAGTTGGAACCTGCCAGCGGAGAGTTGTGATAAGAAATCTCTTTTTCCATTCTTCTTAGTGAATGCGTATCCGTGCATCTCTAATTGATCGATGCAACCTTCTATTAAGGCATTCATTGTTGATTCCTTGACGACGACCAACGGAAGATATACTGGTAATATTGATTCTGAACACTTTCCCACTTCTTGTGCCAATGTTCTTAATAGAGTAGTTTTCCCTGAACCAGGCTCGCCAAGGATATATTTGTTACAATCAAATTTATCCATTATGCTATAAGGAATATTAATCGTGGGACACATCCATTCAGGTCGAGAATCGGTCTTCACGAAATGTAGCCAATTCATCCACACTGGCTCAATTTCTTTGAGCCTGTAAACCTATTCCTTTGTTTCAAGAAACTCTTTACCGATTCTGGTACAATCTGCATTAGATATACAGCTAGTGAGGCGCGATAATTTTGATAATGAATCACGAACTTGGCCCTGTAGCAGTTGCAACAAGGGGTCAATATTGAGTTCTATGATCTTTTCTTTTAAGTATTTCCTTAAATCCTGGCATAGTTCCAAATATCTATTTTGCTTTTTCTTATCTTTGGCATCTATGATGGGTGGATCAGTGATTGCGGTTGTTATAGCGCACAAATGGCAAATATCATTAAGCTCTCTAATATGCGAAGGGGTTACGGTTACAAGCTTTTTCGCTTCGAGACGCAATGGTTTAGATGCGATGTTTGCTAAATATTTCCCGGTGCTATCTAATGAAGGATCTACATAAATGTTATTCAGCTCAAGTTCTGTTAGCAGATCAAATGCGGATTTTGATTCAGGAATCCGGTTCATAGATCGCTGAATTTCATACCTATATGGGACCTCCATACTGAACAGATTTAATCCAGGGAGATGTTTTTTTATTAAATCAAGCAATGCGGTACCGTCGATAATTTCAATATTTTCTATCTGCATCTGTTTGGACTGTTCATGAAAGTTCTCTAAAACAGGGAGGGGGATTGGGTAGTTGGTAATGAAGATAACAACGTCCGGAGGCCTTTGAACGTTGGTCGTTGGATCAATTAGTTTTTAATAGCGAGCCTGCCTTAATTGAAGAAATAATCTTCCCAATGACTCTTTGGAGGATACCTTGGATGTATATTTTGCTTTTTCTATTTGAATTGCATAAAGTTTGGTTCGACCGAATTCGGAGATTTTCGTTGCAATCAGATCTTTGCCTTTTTCCTTTGCCCCTCTATTATCTTTGACATTTTCAAAGCCCAATGATCATAGAAGAGGTTCGACGATCAATGTTTGGAGCTCAGCCTCAGAATATTTTGCGAGTTCTTGCAAGGCTAGTGACTCGAAATTTGTAGTTAATGAGACGGAAGCTGTTTCTTTTGAATGTTTAGAATCTTTGGACTTTATTGACATGAAGATCCCCCTGTACTTTTGAGGGAAAGCCCAATTAGTAGAGTTTAGGGAGACTCTCCCTAGTTCTATTTATAACGTTGTTTCTGAATAAGATTCCCGAGTCCCAGGCATTGCAGATACCAAAAGTTGTCTTTTTTTAGGTAGCTTGGAAGAAACTTCCGTTTCCCATGCATGGAAGGGGCGTTTATGGCAAGACGCGGAAAAGCGTGACAGCCTATTTGCCCATTGGGAATCTTGGGGACGTTGAGGCGCACGGTGCATAAATTATCTCGCCAAAAATTAGTCCACTCGTGTTAATGCTCATCAATGAGGCGCAAGTCGTAAGGCGCGAGGGGTTAAGACAAAAACGAGTGTCAAACAAAGGCCGTAAGGCGATTAAAGTAAAGACGCATGGAGCAGAGCGCATAGCGCATAACAAAAGCCGCAAGTCGCTATTGGGAAGGCCTCAGGGGCCAACCTCACGCCAAAGGGCAAGGAACGCTACGGTGAAACGTGAAATCTTCGGGAAAAGCATCTAACTTTTGTTTGGCAGCTTTTTTCAAATGCTTGACTAGGCATTTCTATGCGACTCGATAAACTCCGTGAGGGGAGCAACCGTTACCCCCTTCTTTATCGGATAACCCTGTTTAACGGGAGCGATAATCCATGTTTCACTGATCCCTAAATCTGCGAGGGCGCTCCAAAACGCTTGGCCGACTTCCGGAGCCGCAGATAACTTGCATTCGACGGCAATACGCTTTCTTCCTTTCTCCAAAACCAAATCCAACTCTGCGCCGGTAGAGGTGCGGTAGAAATACCCCCGCCAACCGGGAAACTCGGCAAGGATGTTCTCAATCACCCATCCTTCCCAGGATGCGCCACGAACTGGATGACCCAGGAGATCATCATGATTTTCAATATCCAGAAGGGAGTGAAGGATTCCGGAGTCTCGGAGATAGACGCGCGGTGACTTGATGAGACGCTTCCGGAGGTTTGGCAATAGAGGCGGTAAGATCCGTAACATGAACGTTTCTGAGAGAAAGTCGAGATAGGATCGAATGCTTGTATGGCTGACGCCCAGGGACTCGCCCAACCGAGACTGGTTCAACAGTTGTCCGTGATGGTGAGCGCACATCTTCCATAGACGCTCCAGTGTCCGGGAGGCGATCCGGATGCCCAATTGAGGAATATCGCGTTCCAGAAATGTTTGAATGAAATTTTGGCGCCACTGAACGCTCTCTTGCTCTGACCGGGCAAGGAAACTATCCGGGAACCCGCCCCGGAGCCAATGGATTTCAAATCCTTTGAGAGATTTTCCGACCTCGGACAGAAGAAACGGAGTCAGTTCAAGATACGCAATTCGTCCCGCCAGCGTTTCCGAACTTTGGCGGATCAGACTCGGCGATGCCGAGCCAAGAATCAGGAACTGCCCTTTTCGGCGACGGTCATCAATGACACTGCGCAGAATCGGGAAAATCTCGGGTGCCCGCTGGATTTCGTCCAGGCAGATCAACTCCCCTTGGTGCAAGTCGAAGAATAACTCTGGTTCGGCAAGCTTTTGGAGATCGGACGGGCGTTCCAGGTCGAGATAGGTACGATCCGGCCTTCCTTCCAGGATCGCCTTGGCCAGAGTCGACTTCCCGCTCTGGCGCGGCCCCAGAATGGCCACCGCAGGAAATGCTTGTAGCGATTCGGCGACTTTCTTCTCCAGATTCCGGCGGATATAGTCTCTTTGCATATTGCAATCTTACCTTGCAATTTGCATAAAAGCAATAATTATTTTTTTCTGCGTGGAAAGGGTCCTGAGAAATGGGGTTTGGTCTATTCTTTCCGGTTTGGCCTCCATCAAGGGGTCCAAGAAGGCAGAGAAAGGGAGAGGAAGCCACTTCTCATTGGTTCTCTGAGAATGGAGATTGAATCTGCGGACGATTCAAAGAAGGGTGAGGGCTGCCTGGAAAATACCTTCGGCGTCGATGCCGTATTTGTGGCGCAGGGCGTCCTGGGTCCCGTGCTCGACAAAGGTATCCGGGATGCCCAAACGTTTACAAGTGATACCGGTGAGGTGCTTTTGTTCGAGGAACTCCAGCACGGCGCTGCCGAACCCTCCCTGAAGCGCGTTCTCCTCCACGGTCAGGAAGTACTTAGTCTCTTC
>CAYQWO010000043.1:0-4540 GCA_964421095.1 uncultured Syntrophaceae bacterium | reverse complement strand
TCTTTCGGGGCCATGACCACCAGGTTCGGAATGTGCCGCAAGTAGCAAAAGTCAAAAAGGCCATGGTGGGTCGGCCCGTCGGCCCCGACGATTCCGCCCCGATCCAGGGCCAAAACCACAGGCAGGCTCTGCAGGCAAACATCGTGGAGGATTTGGTCGTAGGCCCGCTGCATGAATGTGGAGTAAATGGCTACCACCGGAATGAATCCTTCGGCAGCCAGACCCGCAGCAAAAGTAATCCCGTGCTGTTCGGCGATTCCCACGTCGAAGAATCGGTCGGGAAATTCCTCAGCGAAGGCATCCAAGCCCGTTCCCTGGGGCATGGCCGCCGTGATGCCAACCAGACATGGATTTTCCCTGCCCAGCTTGACCATGGTCTGTCCGAAGACCTCTGTGTAGGAGAGGCAGCCGCCTTTTTGCTGGACGACCTCTCCTGATTCGGGAATGAACGGGTTGACGCCATGAAAAGTAACGGGGTCCTTTTCCGCCGGGGGGTACCCTTTGCCCTTGGTGGTGATGACATGGACGAGGATCGGGCCATGGAGCTGCCTGATATTCCGAAAGTTCTCAATGAGGGCGTCGATCTTATGGCCGGGCAGAGGGCCGATGTACTTGAACCCGAGCTCCTCAAAAAGCAAGCCCGGCAGAAAGAATCCCTTAAAGGACTCTTCGGCGTATTTAGCCCACTTCAGGGCTGGACCTCCGATGCCCGGAAGGTGTTTGAGAAAGCTTTTGATTTCGTCCCGGAAACGAGTCGCCAGATGTCCGGTCATCAACCGGTTCAGGTAAGAAGAGAGGGCGCCGACATTGGGGGAGATGGAAAGTTCATTGTCATTCAGTACCACGATCAAGTCTTTATCCATGGCCCCAGCCTGGTTCAATCCCTCAAAGGCCAAACCGGCCGTCATGGAGCCATCGCCGATGACGGCGATGACTTTGTGGCCTTCCGCCTTTAGACAACGCGCCTGGGCCATGGCCAGGGCGGCCGAGATGGAGGTGCCAGAGTGACCCGTGCCGAAAGCATCGTAGGGGCTCTCCTCCCGGCGGGGGAAACCGCAGATTCCCCCGAACTGGCGCAGAGTGTGGAAGTTTTGCCGCCGGCCCGTGATGAGCTTGTGAGCATAGGTTTGGTGCCCTACGTCCCAGACCAGACGGTCCCGGGGGGTATTGAAAACATAATGGAGGGCCAGGGTGAGTTCTACCACCCCCAGGTTGGAGGCCAAATGTCCGCCAACTTTGGAGACGGTACGGATGATTTCTTCGCGGATCTCCTCCGCCAGCAGCGGAAGATCCATAGGCCGCATCTTGCGCAGGTCTTCTGGGCTATTGATCTGGTTGAGCAAGGCGCCCATCTATTTTTTTCTCTTCAGGATGAATTTAGCGATTTCTCGCAAAGGATTAGCTCGTTCGTTGAAAGGTTGCAGGTGGCCGAGAGCTTCTTCCACTAAGACCTCAGCCTTGCGGTGAGACTTGGCGATTCCGAACAGGACTGGATACGTGACTTTTCCTTTGGCCTCGTCTTTGCCGACGGCCTTGCCAAGGTTTCTTTCTTCTCCTTGGACGTCCAGGAGGTCATCGATCACCTGGAAAGCTAAGCCCAGTTTTTCTCCGTAACTTTCCAGGGCCTTATATTGCCGGGGGGAAGCTCCGCCGATAATCGCCCCGGCGCATACCGAGGCGCCGATCAAAGCGCCGGTTTTGTGGCTATGGATGTACTCCAAGAGGTACGGTTCGATCTTCTGCCCTTGCGAGGCAATATCCATGACCTGCCCACCGACCATTCCGCAGGAACCGGCTGCTCTGGCTAACTGGTTGATAGCCCGCAGCCGCCGCTGAGCTGAGACCCCCTTCATCAGGTCGGGCCGGGTCAGGAGGTGAAAAGCTTCGGTCAAAAGCGCATCCCCGGCCAGAATCGCCAGGGCCTCCCCGAAGATTTTGTGGCTGGTGGGTTTTCCCCGGCGCAGGTCATCGTCATCCATGGAGGGAAGGTCATCATGGATTAGAGAATAGGTATGGATCAACTCCAGGGAACAGGCTAAGGGGAGAGCATCAACGACCCGCCCGCCCACAGCTTCAGCGGCAGCCAAGGCCAGGATGGGCCGGAGGCGCTTTCCACCTGCGAAGAGGCTGTAGCGCATGGCCTGGTGGACCTGGGGAGGAAACTCATTCTCGTCCGGAACCCAACGTTGCAAAGCTCTATCGACCAAGCGCTGCCGGCGCTTGAGGTATTCCTTTAAATTCAAATCATTCCTCTTCTTCCGGAAGTGAGAAGGGCTTGGGGACGAGGCGCCCGTTACTGTCTTTCAGGAGGATTTCCACCTTTTTCTCGGCCTCATCCAACTTCTTGGAGCAGAAGCGGGACAGACGCACCCCCTCCTCAAAGGCCTTAAGGGATTCTTCCAGGCTCAGGTTTCCATCTTCCAGCTTCTTAACGATGGATTCCAACTTCTGAAAAGCTTCTTCGAATTTCTGTTCAGCCACTTTTCCTCCAGACAATACAGGGTTCGAGGGGCCAAGGATTCAAGGGGAAATTCCTATTTATTTTCAGGCATTTCTCTTGACCCCTTGAACCCTAACCCCCTGGAACCCTTTTGTTGTTCATTATACACCCATCCACCCGACCGTCAAGGAGAGTCCTGGCCATTTTCTCTTATCTCTTCCACCCTGGCGATGAATTCCCCGCGATGGACTTTCACGTTGACCCGACTGGTGACCTTTAAATCGGAGGCCCGGCGGATGACTTGTTTAGAGGGAAGCACCCGAGCGATGCTATAGCCTCTTTCCAAGACCGCCAGCGGACTCAGGGTTTGGAGTTTTCCCAGGCAACCTTCCGTCCGCTGGCGGAAAAGGCGCAACTGCGCCCGCAGGGCCAAAATCATTTGCCGGCAGAGTTGCGCTACGCGATGCCCAAGCTCGGCCAACTGGCGTCCAGGGTGCAAGTGCATTAGACCGTCGGTCTCTAGTCTCAGCCGGTCCCTTTTCCGCGATAGGCATTGCTGAACGGAAATCATCAGCCTGCCGCACAGGTCGTCTAAACGCAGGCGTAGGTCGGAGAGCCTCCTCCGGGGATCGGCCAGACGATGAATGAGGGACAAGAGTCGTTCCCGCCGATTCTCCAGGGCTACCCCGCCCGCCCTATATAAGCGGTTGCTCAGGCTTTCCATGGATTGGATTAGTTCGATCTTGTTGCGAACCACAAGCTCGGCAGCAGCTGATGGGGTGGGCGCCCGCAGGTCGGCAACGAAATCGGCAATGGTAAAATCGACCTCGTGGCCCACGGCCGATATGATGGGGATGCGAGAACGGAAGATGGCCCGGGCGACAGTCTCTTCATTGAAGGCCCAGAGATCTTCCAGCGAGCCGCCACCTCGCCCCACGATCATCACCTCAATCCCCGGCCATTGGTTGAGTTCGTCAATGGCCTGGGTGATCTCTTGCGCAGCCCCGGCGCCCTGGACCCGTACAGGGTAGAGAAGAATGTGTACATTCGCAAAACGGCGGTCGATGATCTGCAGGATGTCCCGGATCGCCGCCCCCGTCGGAGAGGTGACGATGCCGATTTTCTGCGGGAGGTGGGGGAGGGGTTTCTTATGGGCTGGGTCGAACAGGCCTTCCCGCGATAATTTTTCTTTCAACTGCTCAAAGGCCAGCTGCAGAGCTCCCAGGCCCTTGGGCTCCATGTGGTCCACCACGATTTGGTATTCGCCCCGGGGCTCATAGACTGAGAGCCGCCCGTAACAGATGACTTGCAGGCCATCTTCCGGCTCGAATTTCAGTAGCCGGTTTTGCATGCGGAACATTACCGCCCGCACCTGGGCGGATTCATCTTTCAACGTGAAGTAGAGATGGCCCGAGGTGGGGAGGCGAAGGTTGGAAATCTCTCCTTCCACCCAGAGGTGTTCGAAATTTTGCTCCAGGATGGTTTTGATCTCCGCGGTGAGCTGGGAGACAGTATAAATGGGACGAAAAGCACTCAAAGCAGATTCCTTAGGCGTTAGCATTTTCCTTTTGCTTTTTGGATTTAAATCCCTCTGTGGGCTCGGTGACCTCTGTGGCAAATAAGTTTTGTATTTTCAGGGGACCAGCACCCGCAGAGCCTGAGGAAGGAGGCGCAGAGTGAAAGGTGTCTGGCAGATGAACTCCCCATCTCCATAGAAGTCCATGGGAACGGTGGATTCCACCCGTGCGCTCGTAGAGCGGTAATAGTGGACTTCGGGCAACTCAATGTGTTCTCCCCTGAAAACTGTCGGGAAAAATCGAAAGAGGCGGAATTTTTTTACCGGGTCAATCCAGCAGATATCTAAGAGACCATCGTCCGGCTCGGCCAGGGGAGTGATCTGCATCCCTTTGCCATAGCTCTTGATGTTCCCAAAGGCCACCATCAGGACCGGTCCTTCCAGGGTTTCGGTATCCAGCCGCAGGAGTATTTCTTTCGGCTGATAGACAAGGGTCTTGTAAAGCACGGGCAAAACGTAGGCGGCTTTTCCGCTGAGGAATCGGGTGAGCCGGTTCGCAATGACATTTACCTCCGAATCAAAGC
>CAYQWO010000042.1:11731-13685 GCA_964421095.1 uncultured Syntrophaceae bacterium | reverse complement strand
GTTATTTTCGATATCTAAAATAAAGGGGGTCGTCCATGAGCGACCAGGGGAAAATACATTTAGAAAAAATCGATGATTATCGCTGGCGGATTCCCAAGACGGGGAAAATGCGGGTCGATGGGGTGATCTATGCCGATGAACACCTGCTCCGGGAGATTCACGAAGATGAGAGTCCGAAGCAGGTGGCCAACGTGGCCCACCTCCCGGGAATCCAGGGATATTCTTTGGCCATGCCCGACATTCACTGGGGATATGGTTTCCCGATCGGGGGGGTCGCTGCTTTCTCCTGGCAGGAGGGGGTCATCTCTCCTGGTGGGGTGGGGTATGACATCAATTGTGGAACCCGGCTCCTGCGTACCAACCTCACGACTGAGGACCTACGCGAAAAAATCAAGGGCTTAGTGGACGCCCTCTACCAAAACATTCCATCGGGCGTCGGGTCCAAGGGATCCTTACGGCTCTCTCCTCAGGAATTGCGCCAGGTCCTCAAAGAGGGTTCAGCCTGGGCCGTGAAGAAGGGCTATGGCGGGCCGGAAGACCTGGAACGCACCGAGGACGGAGGGTACATGGAAGGAGCCGACCCTGCGGTGATTAGTGAGAGAGCGATGGATCGGGGAAGGCCCCAGCTTGGCACATTGGGTTCGGGAAATCATTTCTTGGAAGTGGGGTACGTGGAAGAAATTTACGACCCGGAAGTCGCCCGCGTCTTTGGCCTGCGTAAAGACCAGGTCACCATCCTCATTCACTCCGGGTCCCGGGGGTTCGGTTACCAGGTCTGCGATGATTTCCTCAAGAAGATGAGCGAGCGGGTTCGGCAGTTGGGGTTGGAACTTCCGGACCGGCAACTGGCCTGCGACTTCATCCAGTCGCCAACCGGTCAACATTATTTTTCCGGGATGGCCTGCGCAGCCAATTACGCCTGGGCCAACCGGCAGATGCTCATGCATTGGACGCGGGAAGTCTTCGAGCGATTCCTTAAAATGGGTCCGAAAGATTTGGGCATGCGTTTAGTTTATGACGTTTGCCACAACATCGCCAAGCGCGAATTTCACACCATCGGCGGAGAAATCAGGGAAGTCTGCGTCCACCGCAAGGGGGCGACCCGGGCTTTCCCGCCGGGTCATCCCGCGGTTCCGGCAGATTACCGCGCCGTCGGCCAACCGGTTCTGATCCCCGGCGATATGGGGAGGTACTCCTACGTCCTCGTTGGCACGGAGAGGGCTATGCAGGAGACTTTTGGCAGCACTTGCCACGGTGCCGGGCGGGTGCAGAGCCGCACGCAGGCGAAGAAGGCGAGTAAAGGCAGACCCCTCCAACGCGAACTGGAGGACCGCGGCATCTTCGTCATGGCTGCCAGCCGGGCAACTCTGGTAGAAGAAGCGCCCGAGGCTTACAAGGATGTAAGCCAAGTAGTAGAGGTGGTCCACCGGGCCGGAATTTCCCGCAAAGTAGCCCGGCTTCATCCCTGGGGAGTGGTAAAAGGATAAAACGTCTCGGCGTCTCCCTTTCGTCCTTTCTTTAATTAAGAGGGCCCACAACCGGCGCAGTCCCCTCCTTGAAGCATTCGAAAATGACCTTCCCGGTTTTCGGGGATTGTTTTGCTCCCACAGGTTCACCGGTCGCTTCATCGACTTTGATGAAGACAATCCCCTCGGGGATTTGAAATTTCTCTATTGGTTCCCGGGCAACTGCCTCCTTCATAAATTCTAACCAGATCGGCAGGGCGGCAACAGCTCCGGTCTCGTGGGTTCCCAGGGGCTTTTCAATATCATATCCCATCCAGGATCCGGCGACCAGGTGCTGAGGAATATACCCAATAAACCAGGCATCCCGGGTGTCGTTAGTGGTTCCTGTTTTCCCAGCCGCAGGCCGCCCCAATTCTTTGGCCCTCTGGCCAGTTCCCTCCTGGATAACGCTCTGCATCAAACTTGTGACCAGGTAGGCAGTCTGAGGG
>CAYQWO010000042.1:2579-11631 GCA_964421095.1 uncultured Syntrophaceae bacterium | reverse complement strand
ACCACGTTGCGGGAGAAGGTCAGGGCCTTGCGGAAAGTGACCGGCCCCCAGAACTCCAGGTCGAAATTCTGCGGTTCCCAGGGTTCCTTTCCGGGTACATCGATGTAGGAGAAAGGCTCGTCCACGATAATCGTGGCCGGAGTGAACCCCTTATCCAGGGCAGCGGCATAGACGATCGGCTTGAAGGCTGACCCGGCCTGCCTGCGGGCCTGGGTGACTCGGTTGAACTGGCTCGCCGAGAAATCTCGTCCGCCAACCATCGCCAGGATATAACCGCTTTGCGGGTCAAGGGCCACGAGCGCTCCCTGCACCTGATCCCGTCCCTTGCCTTTGCCTTCCCGGGCCTCGAACTCCTCCAGACCTTTCAGCACGGCTTTTTGGGCGGCTTGCTGCAATCTGCCGTTGATGGTGGTATAGATCTTCAGGCCCCCTTTGTATAATTTTTCTTTGCCGTACTTCTCCTCAACGTACAGGCGCACCTGTTCCACGGCGTAAGGGGCCTCATTGTACCCCTTGGGCCCCTTGGGGCGGATCAGGATCTGCTCGACCATGGCTTTTTTGGCCTGTTCCGGAGTAATCATTTTGCGCTCGACCATGCGGTTGAGGACGTATATCTGGCGCTCCCGGGCCTTCTTCGGATGGCGCAGCGGAGACAGGTTGTTCGGCGCCGGGGGAAGACCGGCGAGCAGCGCGCACTCCGCCAACGTCAGGTTTTGCACGTTCTTCCCGAAATAGGTCTTGGCGGCCGCGCCGACTCCGAAGGCCCCTTCGCCCAGGTATATCTGATTCAGGTACAGATAAAGGATCTCGTTTTTGGTCAGGTAGCGCTCGATGCGCTGAGCTAAAATGGCCTCCTTGACCTTGCGCGTAAAGCTACGCTCGGGAGTGAAGAAGAAGGATTTCGCAATCTGCTGGGTGATCGTGCTCCCCCCCTGCACGACATCAAGGGCTTCAATGTTGCGGAAGGCGGCCCCCAAAATCCTCCAGTAATCAATCCCCCGGTGTTCAAAAAAACGGGCATCCTCTGCGGCGACGAAGGCCCTGATCAAAAATCGGGGCATCTGAGAAAGCGGCAGGACGATCCGCCGTTCCAGAAAAAACTCGCCCAGCAAGACCTCATCGTCGGAATAGACCTCAGAGACAACATAGGGCTGATAGTCTTTCAAGGTGGTCAGCCGGGGAAGGTCGAAGACGAAGGCGAAGTAGAAGGCGGTGGCCGCCCCAGCCAGAAGGAGGAGGAGTAAGACAAAAACCAAAACCAGAGCATTCCAACGGATGCCCTTTTTTTTCTTAGCCCTTTGGGAGTTACGGTGACTCATAAATTTGAAAAAGCTTCGTTTTTTTTAAATTATACCACATCTCTCCCTTTTTCGGCCCTCCGGCCAAAAATAGTGATGGGAGGTCCACAAAGAGACTGTCGGGAGAAGGGTAATATCAGGGCTGTTTTTTGAACACGCCGATTCCATTGGGAATGGCCCATTGCCCGGGAATGTCAATGTTCAGGGATTTATATTCGGCATACATCTGAGCCGATCCCCCACCGTCGAGAGCCAACGCGTCCCGGCACTCCAGCCCGCCCTCCGATGCCGGAAGGCGAAAAATCCTCGCTAAATCCTGGAAGTAAGCTTCCGTATCCTCCGTATTCAGCAGGATAACCTGATGGTTGAGGGTGACCCCCAGGGCGGAGCGTCTGGCCGCCTGCTTTTTCATGATCTTTTCTTTTCCGTCTACGACGAGTCTGGGGCCAACCTGGAGCGCCTGGGTAACTTTCCACTCATTCTGGAACTCTTTCGTGTGGATAATGCGGGGGCGGTTGTTCTGCATCAGAAAAATTCCCCAGTCAGCTTTCCGCAAGGGGTTGGCCTCGCGACCGTCCACAATCAGAAATCCAAGAGGCCTATAATCTGGGAGGAAAAATCCACCATTGATGGCCGCCAGGGCCTGGGCTCGCCGGGCTAAGGTCTTGATTTCCATCCGATCTACTCCAAAAGTCCGGCTGTCGATCATCCGCACCTGGAACCTATCCGGATCAATGCGCAGAATCCTCACTTTGGTAAAGCCCTGGTAGGGCTGGCCGTCGAGCTGCATGGATCTGACCTCAAAGCCATCGTCGATTTTTTCCCAAACACTGTCCATGGAAGTCCTTGCAGCCTGGCCCATCAGTAGGGGGGAAGCCCCCAAGGCCAAAAGCAGGGAAACCCACTGTAATTCTCTCCTCCCCAAGCGCTTCTTCTCCTCCCGATTCACTTAATAATATATATTATTTTCCAAACGTTGTCGATAACGGAGGTTGGCGCCGGTCGCTGGCGCTGTGCCTTGAACCTGCGGGTTCCCCCCTCCCTTCTTGCCATAAGGAAGCCCCCTTCTTATATTTCGGCTTTTTGGTGCCGATTAATTATTCAGATATGTATCGTCATTTGTCATGATACATGACGATGAAAATGAAGGTGCCAGACCTTGAAATTTGGAATTTAGTTTCCATGAGTTAGGGGACAGGCAAAGGGGAGGGCAGGGAGAGGGGGTGGTATTTCTCTTCAGGCTTTCCCAAAATCTTTTTCGTCTGTCTCCCAGAAAATTTCTTCCATCTCGGATGAAAGTCCTGGCACCCCTTCTCCTTCTCTTTTGGCAATTCGAGTCGCATAGATGCCTTCCAGGTGCGGGAGGATTTTTTTCAGCTCTGGAGTTGTCTCTAATTTCTGGTTTATTAGGCTACGTTGCCTCGCCGCTTTCTCAAAATCTCTTTTATCAATCGGAATATCATAGAGCAAATTCAAAATTTCCATTAACCGCACCTTTCCCAGGTAGTCCTCATCTACGGTGACATATTGAGGCAAAGAAACGATAAACAACATAGTATCAATGCCCAGCTCCACAGCCTTCTGGGTAATCAAATAGGTAATGGTCGTCGGACCTTGATAATTGCTGGGCCGGACTCCCGCTTTCTTTAGATCCTGCTCTGCCTCCTTGCCGGATGCCCTCCCGCTGACCAACAAAGGTTTCGTGTGCGGAACGGCATCATACATGCTGCCCAAAAGGCAGTATCTTTTCACCTTGAGGGCCTTAAGAACCTGTAGGACTGAATCCACATAGACTTCCGAAAGAGAATGAGGTTCAAGCATCCGCAGAAAAAGAAAGTCATTTCCCTTTTCCCTTTTGGCGTAGCTGAGAATTGTGTTGGGTATTTTTAGCCGGCGCATATCCCCTTCAAAGTAAATCGTCGGACGATAGCGGGTGAAATCGAAAAAATTACCGGGTTTGACAAATTTAGCCAATTCCTTGGCGCCGAACTGAGCTTCCAATCCATCCAAAGTCAAGGTGCCCACATTATTCACATCGATCCAGGGCCGAAGAGTTGCTAAAACATGGGGTCCTTTTAATTCCGGAATGGGTTCATTCAACTCAAAAGCACCGAGCCTCATTTTTTCCCCCTTTATCTTGAGTTTGGTATTGTCAAGATCTAATCACAAAGGCCAAGGCGCGGCATAGCCGCAACCAAGGCCTACCTTACTTTAGGGCTTCCTCCAGAATCTCCAAGGCCATATCAATCTCCTGCTGGCGGACATCCAGGGGCGGCAAGAAACGGATGACCTTATAGCCACAGCCCAGAAGTAAGAGGCCCCTCTCGAACGCTTGGCGGATGATCTGGTCCCGCCTTTCCCGGGAATCGATCTCGACGGCATCCATGAGACCGATTCCCCGCACGTCCAAGATGAAGGGGTACTTTTTCTGCAGCCCCCGCAATTGGCCTAAGAAGTAATCTCCGAGGCGAGCGGCATTGTCCAGCAGGTTTTCTTTCTGGATGATCTCTATAATCGTGTAGCCGATGGCGGAACTTAAAGCGTTCCCTTCCCCCCAGGTGCTGGAGATCCGATACTCCTGCTGAGGAAAGAGCTCTGTTCTCCCCAGCGTGGCCCCCACGCGCAGAGGTTTGGCGACAGTAATGATGTCTGGCTGGATGCCGAAGTGCTCGATGGCCCACCATTTCCCGGTTCGACCGATCCCCGTCTGCACCTCGTCGCAGATCAAGGGAATGGAATATTTTTCGGCAGGCGATCCACCTCTTTCATGAACTCCATGCTGGGAACGTTGTAGCCCCCTTCCCCCTGGATCGGTTCCAAAATGATAAAGGCTACTTCTTCCGGGTCCACCAGCCCAATATCCGGGTCTAAGTAATGATCCAACCGGCTGCGTAACCCTTCCTTCCCTGTACAGCAGACCATCCAGCCGCAGTTGCAGGGATGATCCCGGCAGGTGCAATAAGGGAAGTCCGCGATGTTGGGAATCTGGGGAAACCAGTCCCGCTGGATCTTCTTGCTGCGGTTGAGGGAGAGGGCGCCCAAAGTGCGGCCGTGGAAAGCTCCGTAGAAGCAAATGCCATAGCCGTAATTCTTTTTATGGTCATAACAAATCTTCATCGCATTCTCCACCGCCTCCGCCCCGGAGTTGGTGAAAAAAGCCGAGCCAAACCCGAATTGCTTAGTGATTTCCATGAGCTTATGATGAAGGTGAGAGGGCGTGGGAATGTCGGATTTTGCCGGGTCTTCGCCCACCGCGGCGATGAAGTCGCATCCGGCATACCGGTCGGGGTCGATGGGTTGGAGCTTGGCGGCGGTGTTAACCAACGCCGGGTGATTGTAGCCCAGGGCTGAACTGCCCACGTGCGAGACGAAATCCAGGATTACATTTCCATCTACGTCCATACAGAAAGGCCCGATGGCCGGCTGGGAGCGATCCCAGATGAACCCTTCATGGTAAGTCGAACGGGCCGCATAATGCCGGTGGAATTCGGCCCATTTGCGGGCATGCGGGCCAGGGGGGGAAGTTTTGATATTTACCCGGGCGGTGTCTCTGTTCATGAGCTCCAGCTCCTATGATTCCAGGATAAAGGCCAAAAAATATTAACAGGGGGGATGGCCTTTGTCAATTCGCCTCAAAAAAAAGAGCTTTTAAGCGAGCAGCTTTCCGCCATCAGCTAAAATAAAAAGAGAATTCATTTTTCTGGCGGATCGCTGATGGCTCGCTGCGGAAAGGTTTTTCTCCCCGTGCTCGGTAATGAAAAATATGATATGTTAAGAACCAAATCGCTGGGCAGGAATCTTCTTTGGGAAAGGCTCTCATGAGGTCCAAAGAAAAATCTGCGGGCATTCTATACATTGTTTCCACGCCCATCGGGAACCTGGAAGACGTCACCCTGCGAGCCCTGCGCGTGCTCAGAGAAGTGGACCTGATTGCGGCGGAGGACACCCGGCGGACGCGGCAACTCCTCAGCCATTACGGAATTCACAAGCCGTTGCTCAGCTACCATGAACACAACCGCAGGATGCGGGAGGAGTCTCTCCTGGAGGAACTCCGAGGGGGCAGGAATATCGCCCTCGTTACAGATGCCGGTACTCCGGGGATTTCTGACCCGGGCGAACATTTGGTGAGGCGGGCGGTACAGGAGTCCATCCCCTTAGTTCCTATCCCCGGCCCTTCCGCCTTGGTGGCCGCCTTGAGCCTATCGGGTCTGCCAACCGAAAGCTTCATTTTTTATGGGTTTCTCCCCTCTAAGCTCCCGGCCAGGCAGAAATTTTTGCTTTCTCTGAAGGACCGCCCGGAGACGCTCATTTTCTATGAATCGCCCAAACGCCTGCGCTCCTTCCTGGAAGATACTTTTCGGATTCTGGGAGACCGGCAGGTGATGGTGGCCCGGGAGATGACCAAGGTCTATGAGGAGGTTTACCGGGGGATGGCCTCTGAGGTGTTACGGGAGCTCGGGGAAGAAGAAATTAGGGGGGAGGTAACGATCGTCCTGGAGGGCAGCACCCCTCCGGCCAGGGCCGAAGGGCCAGCGATCGAAGAGGCGCTGGAGCTCTACTACCGGCAAATCGGCCTATCCATGAAAGAGGCCATCGATCGGGTGGCGGAGGAGCTGGGAGTTCCCAAGAGGGATGTCTACCGAGAGAGTTTACGGGTGAAGAGAAAAGTCAAAGATCAAACGCGGGAGGAAAGCCTGCTCCCCGAAAAGGATTCCGGAAAAACCTGCGGGGAGCAGGGAACCTGAATTACTTCTTGGCGCGTTTCTTTTTCATGGGTGTTTCGCAGCAGAGGATGTCGCAGGCTTCCACGCACCCGCAGACTTCATCCACTGTAACGGCCAGGCCGCAAACTTCGCAGACGTAAGAATCGCCTGCTTTTGTTTTTCCCTTGGCCGGCGCCTTCTTGGCCGCTTTGGCCACCGCCTTCTTTACAGCCATCTGACTTCCCTCCTTTACTTATTATTTTTTGCCTGGGTGAACCTCAGGGTTCACTCCATCACTTCCACCGGACCCAATGACTCGAAATCCTGGCGGAACTTTTCGACTCGGCCCACAACAACGATGAGCATTTTCCCCGGATGAAGGTGCGTGCGAGCTACCCGGGTGAGATCTTCGATCGAGATCGCCGAGACGCGCTCCGGGTAACGCGCCAGATATTCCACCCCCAATCCATGAAGGTCGGCCTGGATGATTCTGTAGGCCACCTGGGAAAGGGTCTCAAATTTCATGGGGTAGCTTCCCGTGAGGAAGTTGACGGCTTCCTCCCGCTCCTCATCTGTAGCCCCCTGAGCGATAAAGGAACGAATAACGGAAAAAATTTCTTGCACGCAGGGGAAGGTGGTTTCTGTAGGTGTAAAGGTGGAGATCGTGAAAGGCCCGGAGTGCTTCCGGGGCTCCAGCGACCCGCGGATGCCATAGGTATAACCTAATTCTGAGCGGATCCTGCGCATCAGACGGGAGGCGAAACCACCCGCTCCCAGGATGTAATTCATGACTTCAAAAGCCAGGTAATCCGCATGGGCATGAGCCATCCCGATATGCCCCAGGCGAATCTGGCTTTGGGTCAAATCTGGGCGGTCGACTAAAATGATCCGGACCCCGGAAAGAGAGGGAAGGGGAGATTCCTCCGGCCCAAGGCCCTGAGGGCCCTGGACTGCCGAGGGGAAGTGGGCTTCGGCCCATTGAAAGCAGACCTCGGCCTCCAGATCGCCGACGATGACTAACAGGCTTCCTGGCGGCAAAAGCGTACGCTGATAAAAATCGCGCGATTCCCCGCAGAGAAGCGACGGCAGCGACTTCAGGCTCCCATAAACGGGATGATCATAGGGGGTCCCCTGGAAAAGGACTTCCTGGAAACGTTCTTCGGCGATAATCTGGGATTCATCCTGCTGTTGCGCCAGGGCGGCGAGGCGACGCTGTCTTAGCTGTTCGAACTCTTCGGGAGAGAAGGCAGGTTGGGTATAGATTTCCAGAAGCAGGTTCATTAGACGTTCAAAATCCTCACTCAGCCCGAAGAGATGCAGGGAAGTTGAGTTCCAGCCGGAGGAGGCGGAAAGGCTCGCTCCCCATCCGTCTACATCCGCAGCCAACTGGCTGGCAGATCGCTTCTGCGTACCCAGGGTAAGCATTTCCGCGGTCAGATGAGCCAGGCCCGCTTTTCCGGGAGGGTCGGCCTCAGCCCCGCAAGGAATGACCAGGTGAATGCTGGCCAACGGAAGCTGCGGGCGCCGAACGAAATAGGCCTTCAACCCGTTCTTCAGGACCGCAGAAGAGACTGATGGGCATGAGAAAACTCTGGACTTGGACGCGGCGCTCATTCCACCTCCCCCAGCTCTTCATGTTCGCTCTGGCTCACTGGTTGCAGAGTAATCACCGTCCGGTTTTCTGGGCGAAGGTATTTCTGGGCAACCCGCAAGATATCCGCTGCCTTCACGGCCTCATAATTGGGGAGGATGGCGTGGAGAAGGCGAAAATCGCCAGCTCGCACCTGGTAGATTCCAGCCAGCAGACCCTTGAAGAAGAGCGTCTCCAGGGCTTGAATAAAGGAGGCGCGCGCTTGTTTTTTCACCTTGGTCAATTCTTCCTCGCGCAGGGGCTCCTGCCGAAGTTTTTCCACTTCCTCCCAGACTTCCTTTTCCAGTGCCTCCAGGGAAACGACCGGTGAGGCGATGGCGTAAATTTGCAAGAGACCCGGGTCCATGGTGAAGAAGGGAGGATATCCGGCCTCCGCTCGGGCTTCCACGGCTTTCCCGGGTTTTTCAAATTTTTCAAAAAAACGGGAGGAGCGGCCCGCGGATAAGGCGGTACAGAGAATCTGCAGAGGGAAGAGGTCCGGGTGACCAATCCCCGGAATGTGAAACCCCGCGAAAAAGGCGGCGACCTGGGAGACTTTCTTGAAGACCGCGCGCTTCTCCCCTCGTTGGGGCTTCTCCCTGGGGATGGCCAATCGTGGGCGGGGCTGGGAAGGCATATGCCCATAATATCTTTCCACGGTCCTGAAAACTCCATCGGCCACGACATCTCCCATGACAACGGCAACAGCGTTATTGGGAGAATAATGAACCCGGTAGAACTCCCGGCAATCTTCCAGAGTCAGATTTTTCAGGTCGTGATCCCAGCCGATGACGGGCCAGCGGTACGGATGCTGCTCGTAGGCCAAGGCGAAGAGTTGTTCGATCAGGAGCCCAAAGGGACTATTCACCGCGCGCAGCTTGCGCTCGCTACGCACCACTTCGCGTTCCGGCTCAAGAGTCTCGGGGGTCAGCCGAAGATTTGCCAGGCGGTCCGCCTCCAGGCGGACAGCCAGCTCCAGCTTATCGGCCGGAAGGTTTTCATAATAGGAAGTGTTGTCCGTGGTCGTGAAAGCGTTCAGCGTCCCCCCGTTGGCCTGGATGATCCGGGAAAATTCTTCGGGACCGACTTGCTGAGTTCCCTTGAACATCATGTGCTCGAAAAGATGAGTAATCCCGGTAATCCCAGGCTTTTCATACCGCGAACCGGCCGCGAAATGTACCTGGTAAGAGACAATCGGCAGGGAGTGAACCTCACCCACGAGGACGCAGAGGCCGTTGGCCAAGCGATGCTCGATGAATTCGGGCAGCCCTTCCACTTCACTCTTCCCAATGGATGCACTGCACCGGACAACTGTCGATGGCTTCCTGGATCTTCTCCTCGGCAGCTCCGGTGGGGTTGTAGACTTCCGAGAGGTCTTTATCGTTCAGACGGAAAACCTCCGGGCAGATTTCGGCGCAAAG
>CAYQWO010000042.1:0-2479 GCA_964421095.1 uncultured Syntrophaceae bacterium | reverse complement strand
AAATTATAACATTCGGATGGAGGAATGTCATGCAATCAAAACAATGAGAGTTTTTCATCCTCAGGGTTGACTTGCTGTCGGGCTTAAGCAATAATGCCTTGAGGGAGAAGGCGAAAAATCAGGTGGATTTTGATTCCAGCCGGAGAAGATATAGAGAGAGTGGGGCGCAATGACGCGGGTTTATCTGGTGCGTCACGGGACGACCGATTGGAACAAAGAGGAGATCTTCCGGGGCCGTGCGGATTGCCAGCTCAATGAGACAGGTCACGCCGAAGCCCGTGCTCTGGCAGAATATTTTACCCATATCCCTCTCCAGGCCATCTACAGCAGCCCGCTATCGCGGGCTAGGGAAACCGCTCAAGCCATCGGCGCGGCCAAGGGCCTCCAGCTTATCTCCGCTCCAGCCTTTGTGGACATTGACTTTGGTGCCTGGCAGGGTCTGCCTTTGAGGGAAGTAAGGGAGAAATATTCAGACCTCTACCGGCTCTGGCGGGAGCGGCCCCAAGCTATCACTTTTCCGGGCGGCGAGAACCTCGCCCAAGTGAGAGCCAGAGCCTGGGAAGGTCTGCAGAGAGTTGTTCAGGAAAACCCGGAAAAGACCGCCCTGATTATCTCTCATCGGGTGGTTACCAAAATCTTGCTCTGCGCGGTCCTGGGCCTGGATGACTCCCATTTCTGGCAAATTAAGCAGGACACCACTGCGGTCAACTGCTTCGAGTACACTCGGGGAGTTTTTGTAACTTCCCTGATCAATGACACTTGTCATCTGAAGTCCATCCACGCGCACGCTTGGAAGAAGGATTTTTGATGCGACGTTGGAAGAAAAAAATAAATGTTTTTTGGGCCGAGCGATTCCGCTTCCAGCTCAAGGCCGCTTGGGATATCCTGTGCGAGGCCGGGCGGTCATTCTCCCGGGATGGATGCATGAACCTTTCGGCCGCCGTAGCCTTTTACACGATCCTCTCCCTGATCCCTTATCTCTTTCTGTTGGTCTCCGCAGCCGGTTACATTCTCGGCTCCTCGGAAGAGGCCCATCGAGTTGCCGTGGTTTTTTTCGACCGCTTCTTTCCTCAGGCCAGTGCCCTGATTCTCCGAGAGGTGAGTGCCGTCTCGCAACGCGCGGCGGTACTGGGGTGGGTCGGTTTTCTCTCCATGATCTGGACCGCCAGCATCATTTTCTCCTCTTTGGAATTTGCCATGGGAGTAGTCTTCCGGGTGGAGAAAAGAAGGGGGTTCTTGAGGACTCAGCTGTTGGCCCTGGTGATGGTCCCCGCATCGGCGGTAATGGTCTTCCTGTCTTTTCTTGTGACCGCATTCGCCGAGGTCATGGGGAAGTTTGATTTCAGACTTTTTGGAGTGAACTTGGCCCGGTCTAACCTTTTTGAATTCCTCGTCGGCTATCTCATTCCGTATCTGATTCTGGCGGCGGCTTTCACCGCCATTTACAAGGTCATCCCCAATACTTCAATTTCTTTGCGGCACGCGCTGGCGGGGGGAGCGAGCTGCGCCTTCCTTTTCGAGGCGCTCAAACATTTTTTTGCCTGGTATCTCGGACGCTCGCAACAATACAGCGTCGTCTATGGATCTTTAGAGGCCATCATCATCCTGGTGCTGTGGGCCTCCTATGTATCGGGCGTCCTGCTGTTATGCGCTGAGGTGGTCTCGGCGTACCGCCGACGGGATGTCACCTTGCTGCAGAAGGCCTTTCTTTGAAACGCGGGGAGAGGGAGAAATTATGGAGCTTCCCCAGAGAAAAAAAGTTTGAAGCAGTTGGCCCAAGGCAAACGAGCTCGATCCCTCTTTTCTTTCTGCGCCTTCCATTTTCTTGACGACGGCTTTGCCGATTCCGTTTACCTGCTTCTTCCCTTTATCGCTGTCGAGTTGCAGCTCTCCTTCAGCCAGGTCGGGTTGCTTAAAGGGGCCTTCTCCGCCTCCATGAGCCTCTTCCAGTTTCCCTTAAGCCTTCTGGGGGAGAGGGTGGGAGAGCTGACGGTGATCGCCGGTGGAACCTTAGGCCTGGCGGGTGGGTTCTTACTCTTGAGCATTTCTTACACTTTTTTGACAACTCTCTTCTCTTTGATTTTTGCCAAGGGAACCGCCGGAGGCCAGCACGGGCTGGCTTCCTCCGTTCTTTCCCGGGTCTTTGAAGTATCGGGACGCCGGGCAGCCATGGGAACTTATAATTTTTCTGGTGATCTGGGAAAGGTGTGCTTGCCTTTCCTGGTCGCGCTGCTGATTAATCTCTGGAGTTGGAGGCAGGCAATTTTCATCTTGTCCCTGGGTGGGTCTACGGCCGGCATTGTTCTCTGGGTCCTGGCCAGACAGAATGACGGCCACCCTCCGCCATCCCCGCCCGTGGAGAAGGTCGCGGTGAAAATAAGTGGTTGGGGGATCCGCAACCGAAAAAGCTTCTTTGCGCTCCTGGGCATCGGGGTCATCGACCTCGCCGCGCGCACGGCCTTGCTCACCTTCCTTCCCT
>CAYQWO010000041.1:9537-13877 GCA_964421095.1 uncultured Syntrophaceae bacterium | reverse complement strand
GGGTGCCCACCCACACGGTCGAATCAGACGCCATGAGTAAGAACCTAAAGGGGCGCGGATTCAAATTTGTCGGAACGACAATCTGCTATGCCTTCATGCAGGCAGTGGGAATGGTCAATGACCATGAAAAAGGCTGTTTCCGGTACAAAGAGATTGTGAGAATGGGGAAGACATCCAGATTATAAATTCCACTTTCCTTTGGAAAGCCTTGGAGAAATCACATTTTTGGTTGGGAGATTGTACCTTTAAGAAATTTCCCTTGGCCTGAAATTCCTATCCAAACTCCCATGCACAGCAGGCATTCCGGCCCTTACTACTGCCACTATACGCCCGCGACTATCCGGGCATGCGCAATCTCGCGGCTACCGATCGGACGCACCTGTGAAGAAAGCAATGAGACAACCGCAACTGTCTCACCATCCAGGGTCGTGAACTCGACCTCGTATCCTTTATCGTCACGATGCGTTAACACGACGGTACCGATATCGCCGCCTTTCAGGCCATACTCCGGCAAATCGGTTGTCAGCACAACACTATCTAATTCTTGAATCATCGTACTCTCCTTTGAAGTGGGTAGGCGGTTACGAATTGTGGAACATCCTCCCCTATCTCGATGAACCAGACCGAACGAATGACAGCCGTTCTCGCATTCGGCCCATGAAGCAAACCTTCAACGATATACCGAGTGCCAAATGGGGAATCCTCAATTTTGCCGACCTCATGATCGGCGGCGTGGTGCATCAGTGCCGCGGTAAGTTCCTGCCACGCATCAATTGAAAAACCCAATTGGGTAAAGAATTTCGCTTTACTTCGACCATCGCGGTGCGTGACTGAAAGTAGATACCCTTTGATTTTTGCCTGTGAGATAAGCGCTCTTTCATAATTTGGCAATTTCACCTTACATCTCCGGCATCAAATAATCCTATATCATTAGTTCACGCAACTTTGCCCATACTGTATGAATCAGAAGATCACGTGTTTTGCGCTGGAGGATAGAGGCGGTGTGTTCTTCGAACACTGTTTGAGCCTTCTCAAAAAGGTCTTCCCATTTATCTATAATGGAAGAAAGATAACTCTCATCTTGGAGAACCGGACGTGACAGACGGGACGTCGTTTCTGAGTAAACTTGCCGAAAGTTCCCAAGCATCGTCAGAACCATTCCAAAAACCCCACCTGTTCCTCAGAAATGGGATCACTGTGAATTTCCAAACCATTCAACCTCCTTGCTACCCACTTGGGTAACGGTTAAGGGTTGATGGAGAAGGACAAGAAATACCGGCTAGTTAATTCAACAGAATTCTATGAAAATGGAGTGAGAAAGTCAAGGTGATTTTGGACCGGCCTCATTGAAACCTTGATTATTCATCCTGAATCATTTAGAATAAAAGTGAATGTGAGGAGCTAACCGCATGCCAAAAACATTAACGCTTCGCATGGACGATGAAACCTATCGCTCCTTACCTTTCTATTCCCAACTTCGCCCGGAGCTGCACTTCGGTCTTAATATTAAAAGGCTTGACCCAAAGGTTGCATAAAAATCTCTAAACGTATCACCCTCACCCCAACCCCCGTGGTCGGGTCTTAACGACTCTCCCCTCAAGGGAGAGGGGGTATCCCTCTCTGAAGGGGAGGGGGTAGGACTATTGAGTTGATAAAGAAGGAAAAAACATGGGACGCAGAGCGAGGATTTCGCGCAAGACCAAAGAGACCGGGATAAAAGTTGACCTGAACCTGGATGGGTCGGGCAAGCACCACATCTCGACCTCAATTCCCTTCCTGGATCATATGCTCACCCTGCTGGCGGTCCATGGACTCTTTGACCTGATGATTCAGGCGAAGGGCGATACAGCGGTCGATTTTCACCATACTGTCGAGGATGTGGGCATTTGCTTGGGGAGCGCTCTGAAGCAAGCCTTGGGTGGAAAAGAAGGGCTGAGACGGTATGGGTCGGCCTTCGTTCCCATGGATGAGAGCTTGGCCTCTGTTCACGTGGATCTTTCCGGACGCCCCCATCTGGTCTATCATGTCCCGCTGCGGAAAAGAAAGATCGGAGATTTCGATACCGAACTGGTCAAAGAATTTTTTCAGGCCCTGGTCAACAACGCGGGCATCACCCTCCACGCCCAAGTCGCCTACGGGAACAACGGACATCACATGGTGGAATCCCTGTTCAAGGCCTGCGGGAGAGCTTTGCGCCAGGCAGTATCGAGGGATGAAAAGATTCGGGGCGTTCCCTCAACCAAGGGAAGACTATGATCGCCATCGTCGATTATGGCATGGGAAATTTGCGCAGCGTGCACAAAGGGTTCGAGCGCTTGGGCTTCCGGGCGATTGTCACCCAAGATCCGGGGTTGATCAAAAAAGCTTCCGGACTGGTCGTGCCAGGGGTTGGGGCCTTCAAGAAGGCCATGGAGAACCTTACAGAGCTGGGGTTGGTGGAACCCATTACCGAATTTATCGAAAGCGGCAGACCATTCCTGGGAATTTGCCTGGGCCTGCAGCTCCTTTTTTCCGAGAGCGAGGAGTTCGGGGAGCAAAGGGGACTGGGTATTTTTGAGGGGCGGGTCGTTCGATTCCCATTCTCCAACCCAGGTTCATCGCCCTCGCGGGATTCCCTTAAGGTTCCCCATATGGGCTGGAATGCGGTGCACATCAAAAAACAAGTTCCCGCCTTGGAAGGGGTCGAGGAGGGCGCATATTTTTATTTCGTCCACTCCTATTACCCGGTTCCCGAAGACCACGATATTGTGGCCACCACCACGGATTATGGAGGAGAATTTGTCTCCAGCATCGGCAGCGGAAATCTGTTCGCTTGCCAGTTTCATCCGGAGAAGAGTCAGAAAGGGGGCTTGAAGATTCTGAAAAACTTTGGAGCCCTGGTCCAACCATGAGGTATTTCCCGGCGCTTTTGGATTTGCAAAGGAGGCTCTGCCTCGTGGTGGGAGGAGGCCGGGTGGCCGAACGAAAGGTTCGCAGCTTGCTGAAAGCCGGAGCTTTGGTCAAGGTCATCAGTCCGAAAATAACTCCGTCTCTCTTTCGCTTGGAATTAAAAGGCCAAATTGTTCATCATCCCCGCTCCTTTCGCTCGCGTGACTTGCGCGGAGTCTTCTTGTGTATTGCCGCCACGGATGATCGAGCGATCAACGAGCGGGTTTCTGGCCAGGCCCTTCAGCTGAAGATCCCGGTCAATGTAGTAGATGATCCAGCCCACAGCAGTTTTATCGTTCCCGCGGTAGTGGAGCAGGGGGACCTGCTGGTCGCTATCTCAACCTCCGGGAAAAGCCCGGCTCTGGCCAAATTTCTGCGCCAACAGTTCCAGAAAGAGATCGGTCCCGAATATTCTCTTTTCCTCAAGCTTTTGGGGGCCGTGCGAAAGAAGGTGCTGTCTCTGGGATTTGGCCCGAAAAGGAATCAAGCCATCTTCCGGAAACTGGTGCGGGATGATCTATTTTCCCTAATCCGGAAAAAGGATTGGCGGCGGTTGGAGACCCGCATGAGGAGTATTTTAGGGCTCCGGTTCACCTTGAAGGAGTTGGGGTGGAAACGATGAACTTCTTTTTTTCCCAGGCCGCCCTGCTCATTTATCTTCTGAGTACAGGGATATCTTTAGCCTACTTGGTTTCCCTGCGCCAATCACTTTCCCGGCTGGGAACATTTGGCCTGGCTGTAGGGTTTTTCGTCCATACCCTGGCGCTAATTTTGCGCTACATTGAGGCTGGCTACACACCCATAACCAATTTGCATGAATCGCTATCCTTCTTTTCTTGGTCGATCGTGGGAGTTTATCTCGTCCTCTATTTGAAATATCGGGTGGAGGTTCTGGCGGCCTTCGTCTCTCCCATGGCCGCCGTCCTGATCATCCTGGCATCGCTGTTTCCGAAAGAGATCCTGCCCGTGGCCCCGGTTTTGGATAGTTTCTGGTTGCCCATTCATGTGATTTTGGCGTTCATCGGAGACGCCATGTTCGCGCTGGCCTTTGCCGCGGGTCTCATGTACCTGATCCAGGAAAAGCAGATTAAATCTAAGAAGATCGGCCCTTTTTATTATCGTCTGCCCGCGCTCAAAGTCCTGGATGATTTAGGTTACCGCTGCCTGACCTTTGGCTTTCCTTTATTGACAATGGGGATCATAACCGGCTCGGTCTGGGCGGAAAGCGCCTGGGGGTCCTATTGGAGTTGGGATCCCAAGGAGACCTGGTCTCTGATCACCTGGTTCCTTTATGCGGCCCTGCTCCACGGACGATTAACCGTGGGATGGCGCGGGCGCAGAGCGGCCATTTTCGCCATTGTGGGATTCGGCGCGCTGGTCTTTACCTTCTTGGGAGTGAACTTGCTCCTGTC
>CAYQWO010000041.1:0-9437 GCA_964421095.1 uncultured Syntrophaceae bacterium | reverse complement strand
GAAAGAATTTCTCGGACAGTTATCGTGCATTCCGGGAATCAAGGAGGCCATGGCCCTCTCAACCTGCAACCGGCTGGAGGTGCTGGTTGTGCTGGAAGATGTTGAGGATGGGGCAGCTAAAATAAAGGATCTGCTGTCTGGAATCGCCGGAATTTCGACCGGTGAACTAAACTCATACCTCTACCTCCATAGGGGGGAAGAGGTGGTGAAACATCTCTTCCGGGTGACCTCAAGCTTGGATTCGATGGTTCTGGGGGAACCGCAGATTTTGGGGCAGGTGAAAGAGGCCTACGGTCAGGCCGTGGGAAACAAGGTATCGGGGCTGATTCTGAACAAGCTCCTCCATCGCTCTTTTTTTGTGGCCAAGCGCGTACATACGGAGACAAAGATTTGCAATCAGGCAGTCTCGGTGAGCTTTGCGGCTGTGGAGCTGGCCAAGAAGATTCTGGGGAATCTGGATGACAAGCGGGCCATGCTCGTCGGCGCGGGAGAAATGTCCGAACTCGCTGCCCGGCATTTAATCAGCCAGGGGGTGCGCGAGATTTGGGTCGCCAACCGCACCCATCAACGGGCTCTGGAACTTGCTCAGGCCTTCCAGGGCAAAGCTGTAGCCTTTGAAGATTTTCCCCAACAGCTAAAAAATGTGGACATTATCCTGAGTTCCACCGGGTCCACCCATTATATTATCCGCAAGGAGCAGTTGACCGAGGTCATCCGCGCCCGGAAGAACAAACCGATGTTCTTCATCGACATCGCCGTCCCGCGGGACGTGGACCCGGCGATCAACGAGATCGACAACGTTTACGTTTACGACATCGATGATCTTCAAGGAGTCGTGGAATCCAATAAGGAAGAGAGGAAAAAGGAAGTTCAGAAGGCCGAAGAGATTGTGGCTCAAGGAGTGGAGGTATTCAACCGCTGGCTGCGCAGTTTGGAGGCAGTCCCGACGATTTTGGCCCTGCGCAACCGCGTGGAAAAGATTCGCCAGCGGGAGGTGGACAAGACCCTTTCCTTGTTGAAAAATGTTTCCGAAGAGGAGCGACAGGCCTTAGATCTCCTGACGAACTCGATCATCAATAAAATTCTCCACCATCCCATTTCCCTCCTCAAGCACCAGGAAAGCCGAAGTCATGGGAAACTTTACATTGAAATGACCCGGAAGATTTTTCATTTAGACGAAGAAGACAATGGGGAATCCGCATCCTCAAGATGAAATCCGGCTGGGAACACGGGCAAGCCTTCTCGCTCTGCGCCAGGCCAATTGGGTGAAGTCCGAGCTGGAGGAGATTCACCCTGGGCTTAAGGTAACTTTGGTGCATATTAAGACTTCGGGGGACAAACTGAATATCCCTCTATTTAAGGTAGGTGGGAAGGGGCTCTTCGTCAAGGAGATCGAGGAGGCCCTTCTCCAGGGTACAGTGGACCTGGCAGTGCACAGCGCCAAAGACCTTCCCGCGCTTATCCCCGACGGTTTGACGCTCATCGCTTTTCCGGAAAGGGAGGACCCACGGGATGTGCTCATTTCTCGGGATGGAAAACGTTGGAGGGAAATTCCCGCAGGAGGGCGAGTGGGGACGGGCAGCTTACGGAGAAGGGCCCAGCTGCTTGCCCTGCGTCCAGACCTGGAAATCATCCCCCTGCGCGGTAATTTGGACACTCGCATCAAAAAATTATCGACTTTAAAATTGGCTGCCATCGTCCTGGCTTCTGCCGGGCTTCGGCGCATGGGATGGGAGGAGCGGATTACGGAATACTTCGATCCTGAGGTGATGCTTCCCGCCATCGGGCAGGGGGTTTTGGCGATTGAAGGACGCCTGGGAGATGAGCGAATTCGTCAACTGGTGGCTCCCCTCAGCCATTATCCTACCGAAGTCTCGATAACGGCCGAAAGGGCATTTTTGCAGGGACTGGAAGGGGGATGCCAGGTTCCCATCGCCGGTCTGGCGAAGGTAGAGTCAGACAGGCTCAGCTTGACGGGTCTGGTAGCTGCGGTGGGTGGCCACAAGGTAATAAGGGGGAAGGTGGAAGGTTCTGCGGCAAAGAGCGAGGAATTGGGAAAGCAGCTTGCCGGGGAATTGCTCGCCAAAGGGGCCGGGGATATTTTGCGCGAGGTTTACCGAAAGGGATGAAAAAGGGGAAGGTTTACCTGATTGGAGCGGGACCAGGAGATCCAGGACTGATCACGGTCAAAGGTTTGGCCTGCCTGAAGAAGGCGGATGTGGTAATCTATGACTACCTGGCCAATGAGGAGTTGCTACGCTCCGTCAAGGAAGGGGCAGAGCGGGTTTATGCGGGTAAAAAAGGCGGGGACCATGCCCTTTCGCAAGAGCAGATCAATGCTTTGATAATCAGAAAGGCGACGGAAGGAAAAATTGTGGCTCGGCTGAAAGGGGGGGACCCGTTCATATTTGGGAGGGGAGGGGAAGAGGCCGAGAAAATGGCTGAAGCCGGGATTCCCTTTGAAATTATTCCCGGAGTTACCTCAGCGATTGCCGTTCCAGCATACGCCGGCATTCCCCTGACCCACCGGGATTTTACTTCCACGGTGGCTTTTATCACTGGGCACGAGGACCCCTCAAAAGACGAATCGAAAATTTCCTGGGATAAGATTGCGACGGGCGCGGGGACCCTGGTGTTCCTAATGGGAGCAGGGAATCTTCCGACGATCGCCGCCGAGCTCATGAAAAACGGCCGGGATCCAGAAACACCCGTAGCTTTGATCCGGCGGGGGACTCTACCAGAGCAAGAGACAACCATTGGGAAGCTTGCCACCATCGGAGAGATCGTCCGGACGAAAAAGATTAAACCCCCGCTGATTATATTGGTGGGCGAGGTGGTTGGCCTGCGGGACAGGCTTAACTGGTTTGAGAGCCTTCCTTTCTTTGGAAAAAAAATCCTGGTTACCCGGGCAAGGGAGCAGGCCAGCGACCTTTCCGAGCGGCTGCGGGAGCTGGGGGCGATACCCGTGGAATTTCCCACCATCGAGGTAATTCCCCCGGAGAGCTGGGCTGATGTTGATCATTGTGCAGCCCAGATGGCGATGTATGATTGGGTCATATTTACGAGCGTGAATGGGGTGAAGTTTTTTCTGGAACGACTCTTCACTCTGGGCCGGGACATAAGAGATTTGAAAGGTCCTCGCGTGTGCGCCATTGGGCCAAAGACCGCAGAGGCCCTGGAAGCTTTGAAGATAAGGGTGGATTTTGTGCCCTCAGAGTATCGGGCAGAAGCCATTTTTGCCGGGCTACGAAATGAGAACTTGAAAGGAAAGAGAATCTTGATTCCCCGGGCAAAAGGAGCCCGGGATGTACTTCCTAAAGAACTGGAGAAAGCAGGGGCCTTGGTCGATGTGGTGGAAGTCTATCGCACAGTCCGGCCAGGGGGAAATGCCGAAGGAATCAAAAATTTGCTGAGAGAAAGGGCCATTGCAGCGATTGCCTTTACCAGTTCTTCAACGGTAAGCAATTTTGTGGAGATGCTCGGAGTGCAGGAAGCCCAGAAACTGACAGCCAGGATTCCCATCGCCTCCATCGGCCCTATTACTGCGGGAAAAGCCCGGAGCTTTGGAATCGAGACCACGGTGATGCCGCAAGAATACACCATACCAGCGCTGGTGGCCGCTTTGGCAGAATATTTTAAAAAGAAATAGCTTTCAGCTGTCAGCATTCAGCGGTCAGCAAAAAAGGAGATTTGAAATTTTTCAAAGCTGATTGCTGAAAGCTGATCGCTGATAGCTATTTGGTGTTCGTCATGATCGGGATTTCGAAATTATACTGCGGGACTGTAGAAGCCTCCGACCCGCTGCGCTACGAGCGTCTCTCGGCAAAACTGCCTTCCCACCTCCTGCAATTTTCCAGGGATAAGAAGCCGGTCGTCGTTTGGAATGCGGGGCAGCGCTGCAATTTGAAGTGCGTCCATTGCTATTCCCAGTCGCAGAACATGGAATACCCGGGTGAGCTTTCCACAACAGAGGCCAGGGCGCTGGTCGAGGACCTGGCCCGGTTTGGCTCGCCGGTGATTCTTTTTTCCGGGGGCGAACCGCTGTTGAGGAAAGACATCTTGATTTTAGCTCACCTAGCCAGGGACAGAGGGATGCGGGCCGTCATCTCCACGAACGGCACCCTGATCACCAAAAAGGTGGCTAGGGAGATAAAAAGGATCGGGCTCTCCTATGTGGGGGTAAGTCTGGACGGCATGCCGCAGACCCACGACCGCTTCCGTGGCGTGGAAGGAGCGTTTACCGCCGCGCTGCGGGGGATCCGTCATTGCCAGGAGGCGGGCATTAAGGTAGGTCTCCGTTTTACCATAAACCGGCGCAATGCCCTGGATATTCCTGAGATCTTTAACCTGCTGGAGCGGGAGAACATCCCGCGGGTTTGCTTCTACCACCTCGTTTATGCCGGACGCGGTACCAGCCTGATGAAAGAAGACCTGGACCACCCGGAGACGCGAAAAGTCGTAGACCTGATTATCGACCGCACCAAAGACCTCCACGAGCGCAGCGAAGCGGCCGAAGTGCTCACGGTGGATAATCACGCCGACGGTCCCTACCTGTATTTGCGCATGCTCCGTGAAGGCTCGCCCCGGGCCGCTGAGGTGTTGAAGCTATTGCGGATGAATGAGGGAAACAGCTCCGGGGTGGGTATCGGTTGCGTCAGCTGGGATGGGTCGGTGCATGCGGATCAATTCTGGCGCCATTATTCCTTCGGAAATGTGCGGCAGCGGCCCTTCAGTGAAATCTGGATGGATCTCCGTGAGCCCTTGATGGCCAAACTCAAGGAAAAGAGAAAGCATGTGAAGGGCCGCTGTGCGGCCTGCCGGTGGCTGGATGTATGCTCGGGAAATTTTCGGGTGAGGGCCGAGGCAGCCACGGGCGACCTTTGGGCTCCGGACCCGGCCTGCTACCTCACCGATGAAGAAATTGGGATCGGGTGAAGAATTGCTAGGATACAAGGATTCCAATATGGAGCGAGAAAAATCAGGGGTATCAAAGGCCCCTCCCCTGCGCATGGTCGCCTGGGAAGTCACGCGCAGCTGCAATTTGAACTGCATTCACTGCCGGGCCGCGGCGCAGAGGGGTCCTTACCCGGGAGAGTTGAGCAAGGAAGAGTCTCTTCACCTGATTGATGAGATCGTTTCCTTCAGCAAGCCCGTGGTCATTCTTACCGGGGGAGAACCATTACTCCGGGCAGACATTTATGACATTGCCCGGTATGGGACAAATTGCGGCCTGCGCATGGTCATTGCGCCCAACGGTACTCTGGTGGATGTGGAAAAGGCGGGGCGCTTGAAAGCCTGTGGAATTCAGCGGGCCTCGATCAGCCTGGATGGAGCAACCCAGGAGAGTCACGACCGTTTCCGCCGGGTAGAAGGAGCCTTTGATGGGGCCTTAAGGGGGATCGAGTCCTGCAAACGCGTCGGGCTTGAATTCCAGGTCAATACCACGGTAACGCAGAAGAACTCCTCGGAGTTGCCGGCCATCCTGGAATTGGCGGTTCGTCTGGGAGCAGTGGCCCATCATATTTTTCTGCTGGTTCCCACGGGGCGGGGCAAAGAACTCAGGGAGGAGGCAATTCAGGCCGAGGATTACGAAAAAATCCTCCACTGGTTCTATGACCAGCAGGAAAAAGTTCCGGTGCAATTGAAAGCCACTTGTGCGCCGCACTATTATCGCATTCTGCGGCAGCGGGCTCAGAAGGAAGGAAAAAAGGTAACGCCCCAATCCCATGGCCTGGACGCTATGACCCGGGGCTGTTTGGGAGGAATCGGGTTTTGTTTTATTTCCTACAAAGGGGATGTGCAACCCTGCGGCTACCTGGAAGTTTTCAGCGGAAGCGTGAAGGAACAGAGCTTGCCGGAGATCTGGCAGACCTCGGTTGTTTTCGAGCGCCTGCGGAATTTTTCTTCCTATAAAGGGCGCTGCGGCCGCTGCGAGTATATTCGAGTTTGCGGTGGCTGTCGGGCCAGAGCCTTTGAGGCCAAGGGCGATTTTCTATCTGAAGAACCCCTGTGCACGTACCAGCCGAAGAGGAAATCCCTCTCTTGATGGTCGTTTGCCAGCCCTCCGAAACAGATCCCTTTCCGGTTTGGTTCTCCATGTTCCTTATGAATAGAGGATTCAAGGCCTGAAAATCTGCAAAAGAAGCCGAGAACAGCAGGGTCTGATGGGGCGTGCAAAAATGACCAACGGTTTCTTTTTCCAACCCCATTAAACATGAAAATGTAATGCTGGCACCCAACAGAATCCTTAGCGATTCGTCAGAAAAAAGATGGCTCAAAGAAGATCAAACAGAAGAAACAATCAAAAACTACCAAAAACAATTTTTTAGAATCGCTCCCAAATTCCCCATCGCAGGCGGTTCGAACACTTCCCATCCTTCCCCGGCATAAAGTTTGCTGAAATTAAGAATGGCGGGAGCCAGGGTTCGGACTCAAATATTCTCACCGGGAGCGAAAATGGGACAAATCAAATTCATCAAGATCATAGATGATAAATTGATGCCGGGGGGATCTTTGACAATCCTGAAACCAGGCATTCCAGCAAAACCTGTGGGAAATTCCCGGGTCCGGCCAAAACCTGAAGGGGCTCTTGATAAACTTCATTTCCTGTTTGGAAAAGAAAAGTGGAGAAATAAAAAAGAATTCGAATATTATCAGGACCTCGTCAGAAATGAGCCGGGGAATACTTTCGCCCGCTTGCGGCTAGCTGAAATTTACCAGAAGCGAGGAGAAAAAAAGAAGGCCATTTGGGAGTACCTGCAAACTGCGGAGATCTTTTCCAAAAAGAGGTTTTACCCTCAAGCGGTAGCCATTTACAAGCGAATCCAGAAACAAGATCCAGCCCTATTTCAGTTGTACCCGAAATTTGCTGAAATATGCCGGAAGATGGGATTTCAGGAAGACACCTCTTCTGAAGCGCCTCAGGGAATGAAAGAGAGTGCCCAGAAGGGCAAGCGTCCGCTGGTCGACTCAAAATTTCAAGATATGCAAGAAGATAAACAGGAAAAGAAAGTGCAAAGTTTCCAGGAGGTCGGAAAAGCCAAGGAAGAAAAAGGCGAAAACAGGACCTCAACTCAAACTCCCGAGGTGAGTTTCCCAGGCGCAGAAAACAAAAACGTCCTCTTTGACTTGGGTGAGCAACTGGAAAGTGGCGAGCCCCCAGAGGGTAAAGAGAAAGAAGTTACAACGGAGAAGTCCTATGGCTTCGAGGAGATTCTTAGGGAGCTGAAAGAGGCAGATGTTCCGAGCAAGGCCTACCCCGATTTCCACTACAACATGGGGGTGGCCTGCCGGGAAATGGGCTTCATAAATGAGGCCATCGAACAGTTCCGCCTGGCCCTCGAATGTGGACAAAAACCCTTTGAGGCGGCCCATCTATTGGGTCTGTGCTTCCTGGATAGGGGGAAGCCGATCGAAGCCCGTCAATCATTCGAGAAGGCTTTGAAGCAAGAAGGGACCTCGAAGGAGAAATTAAGGGAAGTCGAGTTGGCCCTTATCGGCATGAGCCAGAAAGGGGAAAAAGGAACTGCGGAGTTCCTGAAGGTAAATAAAGTTAGAGGAGAGCAGCCAAAAGAGTCGTTTCGCTACCAGAATAAAAAAACGGATTTCGCCAAATTGGGCAGCAGCTTGATATTCCCTCGCCAGCCGTCAACAATCAGGAAGGCCAACCCATAGAGAGTGAGATTCTTCTTTCAAAACTCGGCACGGGCTCAGCGGTCCCCTTCCTGCGTGATTCCCGTTAGAAACCAGTTTTTTTCGCCCAGGTTGCGGGAGAAGGTCCAATATTCTATAAATTTCACCGGGTCGGTAGAACTGCCGGAAACGATCTGGCCGTTCACCTCATTGACTATGTAATCCAAAAGATTGGCGTAAAACTTTACCGTAATGAATTCCTCACCTCGATCCTGCCCCGCCTCGACAATTTCTACCTCGCGAACAGCTATATTTTCCAGCCGATTGATCTTTTTCTCCGAAAGGAGTTGGTTCACATCCTGTTGGAAGATGTTGAGCATCTCTGGACTGAGAAGATGGCTAACTCCGCCCATATTGCGTCTTGTCCAGGCACCCTGAATTTTGAAAAAGATTTCCTCCGCAAGGTCTTTAAAGCTGCTCTCATTGAAGTGAGGGTCCATCGCTTTGATATGGCGAAGGCCTTCCACCTTCGGCTCTTCAATCAGGTCTTCCGGGGGGGGTGGAACGTATGTCGGCGCCGATGAAGGTTGGGGGTAAGAATAAGGGAGAGAGCCTGCTCCCGCTGCGCTCATTTGCATGGTTTCCCTTGAGCGGAAGCGCTTAACCATGAAATAGATGATTCCGAGAACAATCAAGAGGATTAAAATATCACCAAAGCCGAACCCCCCTCCCCAGTCAGAGCCTCCAGCAAACCCTAAGCTGCGAAAGAGCATCCCCCCTAAAAGCCCACCCAGCAGACCCCCAGCTATCCCGGAGAGGAAGCTCCTTCCGGCGCTCGTAGGGGGAGGCTGAGGTTGCTGTCTTGGCTGCTGGAATTCTCTCTGTTGGGGAGCGGGTGCGGGGCTTGGGCTGGGACTCCGCTGATAGGATCTGCCTGAACTGTACCCGCGGCTTCCAGAAGATTTGCCCCCGCCAGCTCGGGCGAAAACCTCCGATTCCAGAGCGAGCCAGAAAAGCATAAGCAAAACGCAGATCAAAAACAAATGTGTCCTGGGTTGGCTCAAAATTTTTCTCATGGAAAATCCTCCAAAAATGAAAATTTTTATCGTCTAATTATCGTACATAAAAGTAAAAAAGGCAAGCCTAAAATGAGCCATAAATGGACCTGGGGGATGAGGAGAAAATTTTTAGAACCCGCCAAGTTTCTGGCATTCATTTGGTTTGGCATTATCCTGGATTTCAAAACGAAGAGGGCCAGATGAAGAGGGTTTTTGATGGGGAAACACCCAAAAGGCAGATGGTTTGCCCAAAGGCGTTGGGGGGGCTAAAAAGGCTAAAAATTAGGTAGAATTAGAGGCTTATACGGGGGCCCCGGGAGCAAAAACTCCGCGAGAAAATTGAAAAATTCAATGAGCTTATTCTTAAGTTTCTTGGAAAAATTACCGAAACATAATTAAAAATGCAAATCTGCTGTAAAAATAGCTTGGAAACGCAAAATCACAATTACCGATTGGCTGCCATTGAGCCACCCCCACGATTTTCAAGAGGTAAAGAATGATACAAGTTGCCAGACTCAGAAACGTCGATATCTTCCGAGGTCTTCTGGACGAAGAACTTCAAATCTTTGCGAACTATTACCGGGAAAAAGTCATTCCCGAAGGAGCAGCCCTTTATGAGCAGGGAGCCCGGCCTGATAGACTTTTTATATAGAAAACTCGGGGCAGGTGGTAGCCAGTCTTTTAAAGGCTTTCGTGCATTATTATTGAATTTATTGGTTGGCCCAAAATGAAACTAAGAATTGGGAG
>CAYQWO010000040.1:12676-13985 GCA_964421095.1 uncultured Syntrophaceae bacterium | reverse complement strand
GGGGATCTCCACGTTGATGTTTTTTAGGTTATGTTCGCGGGCGCCGCGAATGACGATCTTATCTGAAGGCATCGTTCATTAACCTAAATAGGACGCAGATTTTCGCAGATAGACGCAGATAAATAATTGCAAAAAATCGCTTCCTCCTAGGGGAGGGAAATTTTTACTTTTTACGCGGTGATTCAATCCTGTTCTTTCTGCGTTCATCTGCGTCCAAAAAAGCTTTATTGTCTTCCTTTCTTTCTTCTGGCCATGCGAGCGGCTAGGCGGATGGCCTCTTCCATGGAACGCGAATTCGCCACGCCTTTGCCGGCGATGTCGTAGGCCACCCCGTGGTCAACGGAGGTGCGCACAAAAGGAAGGCCAAGGGTGACGTTCACCGCGGTATCGAAATGGAGAAGCTTCAGAGGAATCAATCCCTGGTCGTGGTACATGCAGACCACCGCATCGAATTCCCCCATCCGGACGCGGTGGAAAAGCGAGTCCGCCGAAAAGGGACCGGAAACGGCGAACCCCAGCTCCTGGGCCCGTTGGACCGCCCGGGAAATAATCACTTCTTCATCCCCGACAAGTCCCCCCTCCCCCGCATGCGGGTTCAGGGCGGCCACGGCAAGGCGCGGCGGGCGTAGGTGAAAGTACTCCTGCAATCCCCTGGCAGTAATACCGATGACTGAAAAAATTTTCTCGTCCGTAAGAAGCTGGGCAACGCTCTGGAGGGGGACATGGGTCGTTACCAGGGCCACTTTCAAACGTGCTCCGGCGAGCATCATCACGAATTCCTTCGTGCCGGAAATTTCCGCCAGGTACTCGGTGTGTCCCCGAAAGGAGATCCCCGCTCCATGAATGGCCCCTTTGCTTACGGGTGCAGTCGCGATGGCTTCCACCTCCCCTTCCAGGGCCATTCTCGCCGCTCGTTCAATGTAAGCGAACGAAGCCCGAGAGCTCTCCTCCGGCGGAATTTCCCCCGGCCCTTTCCCCGAAGGTAAATTTGACAGCGAAAGGACGGGCAGCACTCTGGCCTGGATGTCTGGCACTCCTTCTTCTCCCACTTCCATCACCCTCAGCCCCAAGTTCATGCTTTGAACGGTCTGGGAGAGAACATCCGCATCGCCCAGAACCAGGGGGGTACAAAAATCATGCGGAGCAGCTCTGGCAAAGGCTTTGGCGACAACTTCGGGCCCGATCCCCCGGGGATCTCCCATGGTGATGGCCATCTTCGGCTTGAAATCTTTCTTTTCAGAACGCATCGATAGCTTCCATAGGACGCAGATTTTCGCCGATGACCGCAGAAAAAGATTCTTTTGTACGA
>CAYQWO010000040.1:0-12576 GCA_964421095.1 uncultured Syntrophaceae bacterium | reverse complement strand
AATTTTTAAAGCCTTACCTCAATGTATGCTTTCGCCTTAAGGGCTTTCATCCATTCTTGGAATTGCCTCTCGGCCTCAGCCTGCATCATTTCATCCCGGACCTGGCTCTCGACTTCCGCGAATGGTCTCGGTTCCCCTCCTTTCCGTTCCAGAACCCGCAGGATGTGGAAGCCTTCTGTACTCTTGATGAGCCCACTCACTTCGCCGGGCTGCAGTTTGAAGGCCGGCTCCTCCAGCTCCGGCCTCAATTCTTTGTGCTTGAAAAAACCCAGAACTCCTCCCTCACTGGCCTCCGGCCCCTGGGAATATTTTCTGGCCAGTTCCGCAAAATCTTCCCCGCGGTGGGCCCTTTCCAGGATGGACTGGGCTTCTTTGCGAATGGCTGCGATTTCTTTTTCCGTAGCCAACGCCGGAACGGGGAAGAAGATCTGCTGTACCTTTACTTCTGCTGCCTCTGTGAATCTTGCTATGTTTTCCTGATAATTTCTTCTGGCCTCTTCCTCTTTGATGACAATCTTTGATTTGATCTCCCGGTTGATCAGGCGCATTTTTCCAATGTCATCGCGGATCCGCCGGCGGTAGGCGGGGTAAGTTAGGCCCTCTTTGGCCAGAAGCATCTTCAGCTCACTTTCGGTGAGCTGATTCTGCTTCAGAATATCCCCAATGGCAGCGTCCACATCCCGATCCGGAACCTCTATTTTTCTATTCTTGATCTCCTGCTCCAGAAGCTTGTTCTCGATCAATTGGTCCAGGACCGCCCGCCGGGCCTCTTTTAGCTTCTCCTCCTTCTCCACGGGCAGGCTCGACTGCTGCACCTGTTCGAACAGGCGCTTGCCCGCTTCCTCTAATTCCGACAGGGTGATGATTTCATTATTTACCAGGGCCACGATTCGTTCTACGACCTTTCCCCACGGGGCATCGGGGAAAAGGAAGCATGAGGCGGCCATGAGATAGGAAAGGATTTGAATGCGTACAAGCCGGGGCCAAAAAGCCATAGCAAATCGCGAAACTGTACCGAGAAATTTCATCCGTTGGGCCAAATCTAAATTTTTAATGTTAACATTTTATATAATCTCCATCAATATTTTTATGCTTCCGGCGAGCATCTCTTGCCAGCCCTTTTCATCGGGACGGAACTTTAAACGCTGCTCCGGGGTGAATTCCCGCTTCCCCTCTCCTTCGGCCACAACTTCCACCAGCCGCTGCGGGTCTACCGGCGAATGAAGGTCAAATGTAAGAACCACCTTTTCTCTCTCCGTAGACACCCGCCTGACCCCCGCTTTCTTCATAAGCAACCTCAGGTTCATGACCTCCAGGAGGTTTTCTAAGACTGGGGGAATGGGCCCGTACCGGTCCCGCAGCTCTTCTCCGATTTCTTTTACTTCCTCCGGCGACCGGGCCGAAGAAAAACGCCGGTAAAAGACGAGTCGCTGGTTGATGTCTTCCACATAATCGGCGGGGATCAAGGCAGGGATGGGCAGATCAATCTCCGGCTCCACCTCCTCCACCACCTCTTCTCCTTTCAGCTCCTGGATAGCCTGCTCCAAAATCTGCAGGTACATGTCATATCCCACCGCGGCGATGTGCCCGGATTGGGCGTCTCCCAGAAGCGCCCCGGCACCCCGGATCTCCAGATCATGAATGGCCAGCTTCAGCCCGGAACCCAATTCGGTAACCTCCTGCAACGCTTCCAGCCTCTTGCGGGCATCGGACCCCATTGCCGAAAGGCCCGGAACCAGAAGATAGGCGTAAGCCCTCTCCTTGGACCGTCCTACCCGCCCCCGGAGTTGGTACATCTGGGCCAACCCCAGCTTGTCCGCCCGGTTGATGATAATCGTATTGGCCGCGGGAAAGTCCAACCCGGATTCAATGATCGTGGTGGTCAGGAGCAGGTCCACCTCTTTTTTGACAAAAGTCAGCATCACCCGCTCCAGGTCCCGCTCGGCCATCTGTCCATGGGCGATGGCTAAGCGGGCTTCGGGAACCAATCTCCTCAGGAATCTCTCCATGGCCGCAATCGATTGCACCCGGTTGTGCACGAAGAAGACCTGTCCCCCGCGCCGGAGCTCGCGGCGGATGGCGTCGCGGATTACCTCCTCATCGAACTCCGTCACGTAGGTCCGGATGGCCAGCCGGTCTTCCGGAGGGGTTTCAATCACGCTCAGGTCCCGAATGCCCCCCAGCGACATTTGCAGGGTCCGGGGAATGGGGGTGGCGGTCAGGGTGAGCACATCCACGTTGGAACGCATGCGCTTGAGTTTTTCCTTGTGCCCCACGCCGAAGCGATGCTCCTCATCCACGATCAGTAGCCCCAGGTCCCTGAACGATACATCCCTTTGCAACAGGCGGTGCGTGCCAATGACCAGGTCCACCTTGCCCTGGTGCAGGCCTTCTAAGACCTTCCGCTGCTCGGCCGGCGAAAGGAACCGGCTGAGCATTTCCACCCGGAAGGGATAGGGAGCAAAACGCCGGGAAAAGGTCTGGGAATGCTGCTGGGCCAGGACCGTCGTCGGCACCAGCATGGCCACCTGTTTCCCATCCATCATGGTGCGGAAAGCCGCGCGCAGAGCCACTTCGGTCTTCCCGAAGCCAACATCTCCGCAGACCAGCCGGTCCATGGGCTTCTCCTCCCCCATGTCCTCTTGCACATCCTGGATGGCCTGCAGCTGGTCTGGCGTCTCCTCGTATTCAAAGGAGGCCTCGAACTCTTTATAGTTCTCATCAACAGGGGAAAAGACATGGCCTTTGACCACCGCCCGGGTCGCGTAAAGCTTCACCAGCTCCTCGGCCAGCTCCCGCAGCGAATTCTTCACCCGCTTCTTGGCCTTCTCCCAAGAAGTCCCCCCGAGTTTGTCGATCCGGGGTCCACCGTCACCCCCGCCCACATATTTCTGGACCAAGTTCAGGCGATAGACAGGAAGATAAAGCTTATCCCCTCCCTGGTACTCGACGAGCAGAAAATCATGTTCCTCGGTCCCCAGCTTGAGTTTCAACAAGCCCCGATATATTCCTATCCCATGATCAACATGGACGACATAGTCGTTCACCTGCAGCTCGTTGAAGGCCGCCAGCGCATGATCCTTCATCGGCGGGGGTGGACGTTTTCTCGGATGTTTCTCCCCGAAAAGCTCGCTTTCGGTAATCAGCGTCAGCCCGGCCCCCTGGAAGACAAACCCCCGGGAGAGATTGCCGATTAAAAGGGTCACATTCCGGGCTGCGGAATCGGTGGGAGTCCAGGAGGAAAACGGTTTGGTAAGGACTTGTACGCTCAGGTTATGCTTTTCGAGCATCTCCTCCAGTCGCTGAGCCGAGCGGAGGCTCGAACAAGTGAGCAGCGTAGTTACTCCTTTTTCTTCCCGGGAACGAATGCGCTGGGCCAATAGGTGTAGGATTCCTTCTTCGGACTTGGAGGAGAGAAGTTCAGAGCGCAAGCGTTCATGTGAATCCGTTTCCAGGCGCAGGCGAGGTCCTTCCCCCTCCACCTCCAACCGCTGCAACGCCACCCGGCAAATCGCTCCCCCCAGCCCCGCAAATTCCTCCTGGGATAGAAACAGCTCCGCGGGGGAGGGCCAGAATTCTCCCCGTTCGGAGGCATGTTGCCAGGCCTCCTCTGCCTCTTCCCAGAAACGGGTCAGGGCTTCCTCCAGCTCCGGGGGTTCTTCGAGGAAGATAACGATTTGCGGCGGAAGATAATCGAAGAAACTCTCCAGGAAAGGACAAAAATAGGGCAGGTAAAATTCCACAGCCGGGAAGGGGATACCCGCTCTCACCTTTTCCAGGACTTCTTGCGCTGATTCCCGTAAGGTGGGGTCGGTGGGAAGGTTGACCTGAAGCTTTTGGGCAGCTTGCTCGATGAATTCCGGGAAGAATAGCACTTCTTTAACCGGCAGGATCAGCGCCCGTTCTAAAGCCTCTGAGGAGCGCTGGCTGTCTGGGTCAAAGGTACGCACCGCTTCTACGGCATCTCCCGAGAATTCTACCCGCAGAGGAGCGGCCACCGCGGGAGAAAAGACATCCACCAGGTGCCCCCGTACGGCAAACTCCCCCATTTCCGTGACCAAGCTGACGCGCGCATAACCCATGCCTTCCAGCCGGGCGACCAGCTCCTCCCGCTGGAATTCCTGACCCTGGGAAATTAAGAAAACCGACCGCCGCAGAACTTCCCGGGGTGGAACTTTCTGGAGCACAGCCCGCAAAGAAGCCACCACGATTCCCGGCTCCGGGTCAGAAATCAGTTGGTACATCCCCTTCCATCTTTGTCCCATGAGTTCAGGTGGCGGCGAGATTTTTTCAAATGGTTGGATGTCCCAGCTGGGGTACAGGAATATTCTCTGGCTGGGGGGTAGGAAAAAAAGAAGTTCTTGGAAGAAACGCTCGGCTTTCTCTTCATCGGCGGTTAAGATGGCCAGAGGACAATGGATCTTACGGGCCACCTGCGAGAGAAGGTAGGCCGCCGCCGAGCCTTTTAAGCCATGCACCTTGATATAAGGCTCCCGTTTTCCGATCGCCTCAAAAAGCGTAAGGAAGGGAGAGCTCTTATCAATCCCCGGAATCATGGATGCTGTCCCCTCTGGAAGCTCTTCGTACCCCCTCGCTCCGAGGCCGACCCCGGCTTAAACTCAATATTAACCAGGGAACCACCGGCTAAGCGTTTCACTCAAGAGGGCAAAAGAATTGGTCAGCAAGAGAATCCCCACGATGATCAATAGGACCCCACCCACCTTGGTGAGCGCGCCAAGGTAGCCGCGGGCTTTTTGAAAAGTGGCCAGGAAAGTGTTCAGCGCCAGGGAGCACACGAAGAAGGGAAGTCCCAGTCCTAGGGAGTAGAAAAGTAAAAGAAAGATCCCCGAAAGCAGGTCTTCGGCTGTGCTGGCATAAAGCAGGATGGAAGAGAGGATTGGACCCACGCAAGGGGTCCAGCCGGCAGCAAAGGTCACGCCGACCAGGAACGAACCCACGTAGCCCAGAGGTTTATCCCGAAGATGAAATCTCTTCTCTTGCTGCAAGAAGCCAAAAGAGAAGACCCCGCTGACGAAAAGTCCAAAGATGATCACTAGAATTCCGCCGACAATCCGGATGGTATCCCGGTAGTTCGCCAAGAACTGGCCGAGCAGGGTGGCCGACGCTCCCAGGGTGGTGAACAGAACGCTGAACCCCAGGATGAAAAGCAGGGAATGACTGATAATAATCCGGCGCAGCTTTCGTTTCGGATGGTCCAGGGTGAGATCCTCGAAGGAAAGGCCTGTGATGAAGGCCACATAAGAAGGCACTAAGGGCAACACGCAAGGGGAAAGGAAAGAAAGTACCCCGGCGGCAAAAGCCAAAAAAAAGGAAACATCCTGGGTTCCGCTCATCGAGAAGTTCCTTTTCCATAGGGGCTCTCGCGTTGAGTGATTTCCAGAGGGGTGTCTCTCTGAACCTTGGGCATTGAGCCCCGCAGCAGCCAGTGATTCTGCAGTCCCTGGATTAATTTCTCCGCTTCCTCCACGCTCTCGTGAGTGGTGGCCAGGAAATCAGGAATTTCCGGAGCCACCTTCTTTACATTTCCCGTGATGGCTTTCACATCTTCGGTGATTTCCCTTACATTCTTCGTGATGACCGGGGCCTCTCCCGCCGCCTTCTGCAGGTCTCCCATGACTTTAGGCAAGTCGGCAGTAGCCTTCTTTACATCGTCCAGGATCTTGGGCACCTCCTTTACAGCCCGGTCCACCTCGGAAACCATCTTCGGCAGGTCCCGGGAGACCTGGGAGGCGTTCTGGGTTACTTCCTCAATGTTGGCCGCAGAGCGACGGATGGATTCGACGGCTGCGGAGATCTCTTGGTGCACCTTCTTGTCCTGGAGGATCGCCCCCACGTTCCCCTGGCCACTTTTCAGCTGCGCCGTAACGAATTCCACATTCTTCAATAAAGTAAAAAGTTCTCCCTGCGGGTCATTGAGTTTTTGGGTGATGGATTTGACGTTTGCCAGAGCATCATCTAATTTTTTCAGCGGAGTCTTGACGTCGATCTCCTTCACGATATCCGCGAGCTCCTTCGGCTCCAGGGAGGCGATGTTCGCTCCTTCCGGCAGGGGGGGCTGATCGGGTGAACCCACAGTGATATCCACCGTCTTGCCGCCGATGAGCCCACTGGCGATCGTCGCCTGGGAATCTTTGCGGATGTAGTCCCTATAGGTCTCCAAGACTTCCAGGGTCAGCTCTACCTTATTCTGGCGGTTGAGACGGAGCGATTGGACCGTGCCAACTTCCATCCCGGATATGGTGACCTCTGTCCCCGGCTTCAGACCCTGGACCTTGCTGAAAACGACGGTGTAGTGGTAACGCTTCTCAAACCACTTCTGTCCCCGGCCCATGAAAACCAGAGTGACGATGATCACGGCCAGAGCCAGGATGACGAAAATCCCCACGTAACGATCAATATGCTTGATTCGAAAGTGCATCAGCATGGGCCTCTCTCCTCAATTCATTTTAGCCAACAATCCCATTTCTGCATCTTCTCCAGCTCAGCCCGCATCTCCTGGGCCGTGCCCTGGGCCACGATTCGGCCGCTGTCCAGCAGGCCGATCTGATAGTCAGTGTGGAGCCCGGAGGGCCATTCGCTGCTGACCATCAGAATGGTCGCCCGTTCCCTTTCCTGATAATTGCTCAACACTCTGGCGATCAGGTCTTTGGCCTCCATCCCCAGGCCCACGGTAGGCTCATCGAGAAAAAGAAGCTCGGGCTCTAAAATCAGGGCTCTGGCTAACGCTGCCCGCTTGCGCATCCCCAGTCCGATCTGGGCGGGAATTGAGCGGTCGCATTTCCGGTCCACTTCGAAGAGGGCCATCTTCTCCGACACCCGCGCCAGCACCTCCGGCTCCCTTATTCGGGTGTGATACCGCAGGGGAAGAGCGACATTATCGAAGATGGACATGTTACTGATCAGCGCGGCCTCCTGGAAGACAAAGCCCATCTTCATTCGTATGGCTTCGAGTGCTTCCTTGGAAGCGGTGGCCAGGTTGATTCCCTCAATTTCTACGCTCCCTTTTTGCGGGGAAAGAAGCCCGCTCAACAGTCTCAGCAGAACCGACTTTCCGCTGCCGCTCGCCCCTAGAATGATGTAGATTCCTCCCCGGCACAACCGCAGGTTCAAGCCCTGGAAGATCTCCGGTCCGTTAAAGCGAAAATAAAGGTCGCGGGCCTCAAGAACAATATCCATAAAACCCTACTCTCTGCGGCCTCTGTGTTCTTGGGGCTAAGACATTATTATAAAAGGATCTCCATGCCTTCGTAAACCGCGAAGCATTCCAGAGGGGCCCCATTTCCGGCAATGATCTGGCGGCATTTTTCCACGATTTCGTCGAGGGCAGCATCGGTCCGCTCTTGATTATGATGGAACAACCCAAATTTCCTTACTCGGGCATCCAAGGCCAGCTGCAGGGCATCTTCATATGCCGAATGCCCCCAAGTCTTCTTGGTTTGATATTCTTCCTCGGTGTACTCCGAATCGTGAATCAGCAGGTCGGCTTTCGAGGAAAATTTTACATACTCTTCATAAGCGAGCCCGCCGGGATGCCTGAAAGTTAGTTCGTTATCCGTGAGAAAAACAAAGCTCCGGCCGTCATCCACGAACTTAAATCCAACTCCCGGATTTGGATGACTGGTGAAGATGGGAGTCACGTTCATGGAGCGGATCATAAAACTATCTTCGCAGGGTTCCTGGTAGGAAATGCTTGCCTGAACATCAGCAAAATCTACCGGGAAGTTGGGGGCGGTCATGACTTTGCCGATCATTTTTTTTACAGATTCCTGGGTGAACGGACAACCAAACATGCGGATTGAGGTTTTTCTCTGGTAGAGGGGCTTAAAAAAGGGAAACCCCAGAATATGATCCCAATGAGCGTGGGTAAAGAATAGGTGGTATCCGAACCGTCCCTCGGCAAGCAGGTACTTTCCCAGGTTGCGGATCCCCGTACCCGCATCAATGATAATGATCTCATCTTCTTTGGTTCTGATTTCCATGCAGGTGGTATCTCCCCCGTATTTCAAGTATTCTGGCCCACACACAGGGATGGAACCTCTCGCGCCCCAGCAGCGAATGATCATTTTTTGGCCCCCCATCACAAATTGTGCGTCCCGCTGGTTTCGCCGGACTTTAGCTTATTAAACCTCACAAGTAAAACAATAGGGTCAGCAAGGCGTTACTTATGAAACAAAACAGGATCGCGCTCACCACGCCCCGGGTGGCCACCTGCGGCACTTCGATGGGTGAGTAGCGCGCCCTCAGTCCATGGTACGTGCAAGTCAGAGCGATCAGCAAGCCGAAGATCATGCTCTTCAGGACTCCGAAGACCAGATCTGTGGCGGTGAGCGAGGATACCAGCTCTCTCAGGAAAACTGGCAGGGTGGTGGTCAGGATCAACCTGGAGATAAAGAAGCCCCCCAGCAGGGCCACGGCATTAAAGTAAATGGTCAGGCCGATAACCGCCATGGTCACCCCGATGATCCGGGGGGCGACAATGAAGTATACCGGGTTGACCCCCATGGCCTGAATGGCCTCCAGTTCATGGGCCACGACCATGTTGCCCAGCTCGGCAGCAATGGCGGTTCCCGACCGCCCGATCACGATAAAGGCCGTGAGCAGGGGGCCCAGTTCGCGGATGATCACCAAGACCAGGATGGTGACGATAAAATGGACGCCCCCAAGGAGCTGCATCTGGCTTCCGGACTCTACAATGACGATCGTTCCCAGCGCTAACGACACCATGGTGACGACCTTCAGAGCCTGCACCCCCGTGAAATAAATCTGACGCAAAGTAATTTCAAAGACCAGGGAGAATCCCTTATTCCGCTCCGCAATCAGTTCTTTGCAGGTAAGGTAAAGAAGCGTAGAGAGGTCGAGGAAGACGGATAACCTCTCTCTGACCCATCCGCCGAGGGATTCCAGAATATCAGTACTTCGCTGGCTCAACGCCTCAGCCATTTCCTGCCCGTCTTCTCCTCTCCGCCGCCCGAAATGGTCAGAACCTCTCTATTTTTATAAAGAATATACCATCAAGTCCCAGAACTTTCTACTACAATCTTGCTCCGCAGGATAAAACATGCTATGTCTTTTTGGTCGTTTTGTCTATGCCGTCTATTCGGTCCTAAGAATCTAATGACCAAATGACGCGATAGACCAAACAGACCAGACCGACCAAATAGACCTCTATGGCTGCGGAGAAGATCATCTTCACCCTGGGAACCAGCAATCGGACCCTGGAGGAGTTTATTCACCTCCTGCGAACAAACCTGATTGAGATGGTCGTGGACGTGCGCAGCTTTCCCACCAGCAAATTCCCGCATTTCAAGAAAGAAGCCTTGTCTCCATCTCTGGGGGAAGAAGGACTCGGATACTTCTATCTGGGTAAGGAGCTGGGAGGATACCGGAAGGGAGGATACGAGGCCTACATGGAAACCCATGATTTCCTCCGGGGTGTAGAGCTTCTGGAGCGAATGGCGGCCAGGTGCCGATGCGCGATCCTTTGCGCCGAACGTTTGCCCTGGCGCTGCCACCGCCGGTTTATCGGCCGCAGTTTGCGGGAACGAGGTTGGCAGGTGGTGCATATCATTGAAGAGGGAAGAGTCTGGGAAGACAAGATGCTCGATGAAAATTCAAAATCCCCACCCAATGAATAAGTACGTCTCTAACCCAATATTGAAAACAACTCCTTGCATTCCTTGGGACCCTCTGTTATTTTTAAAGCGTTCAGCTATCAGCAACCATGACCCAGCCCCCTAAGGGCTCGCTGACTGCCGACCGCTTTTCTGAAAGGTTCCTTGGACTGAAATGCTTGCCCAACCTGATTTAGTCCTCCTGCACGCTCCCTCGGTTTATGACTTCCGCAAGCTTCCCATCCTTTTCGGGCCCATCAGCGACCTGGTTCCTTCCACGCCCATTTTCGAGATGTACCCGGTGGGTTTCTCTTCCATCGTTGAACACCTGGAGACGAATGGCCTCCACGTGCGCATCATCAATCTGGCCCTACGGATGCTCAAGGATAAGAATTTTGACGCTGAAAAACTCCTCGTCAAGCTTCATCCCCAAGCTTTCGGCATTGACTTGCATTGGCTTCCCCATGCCCAGGGCTCTCTGGAGGTTGCCGCCCTCTGCAAAAGACTTCACCCGGAAATTCCCGTCATCTTCGGCGGCTACTCGGCCACCTACTTTCATCAAGAGCTGATTCGCTACCCGCAGGTCGATTTCGTGGTGCGCGGCGATTCCGCAGAAGAGCCGCTGCGGCGGCTCCTCCTCACCCTTAAAGGGGGGACTTCTCCGGGGGCTATCCCCAATTTGACCTGGAAGAATGAAAAGAAAGAGGTGTACGTCAACCCTCTGGCGCACGTCCTGAGTACCCTCGACGGGTACTCCAACAACTACCCCCACCTCTTCCGGCTGGCGATGAAATATCTTGATTTGAAGTCTCTGCTCCCCATCCACGACTGGTGGAAATACCCCATCACTGCCGTGATGACCTGCCGGGGATGCACGCAAAACTGCGTCTTCTGCGGCGGATCGCGTTATTCTCTGGAGCAGTACTGTTCCCGTCAGGCCTGTGCCTACCGCAGCCCGGAAAAGGTCGCGGATGATATTATTTCCATTTCCAGGTACACCCACGCCCCCATATTTGTCGTCGGAGACTTGAGGCAGGCAGGGGACGATTATGCCCGGACGGTTCTATCCCGAATCCGCCCAGCCCGGCCTAAGAATCAAGTGGTTCTGGAACTCTTCACGCCAGCCCCGGAGTCTTATTTCCGGCAGGTTTCCGAAGCTCTGCCAAATTTCAATTTCCAGATCTCGCCGGAGTCCCACGACGAGCAGGTCCGCCGGGCCACAGGTAAATTTTACAGCAACGAGGAGATAGAAGAATCGATCCGCTTCGCCCTGGACCGCGGCTGCTCCAAGTTCGATGTCTTCTTCATGATCGGCCTCCCGCAGCAGACCCCATTCTCCGTGATGGAAACCATCGATTATTGCGAACACCTGATGAAAACTTACGACCGGCGGCTCAACCCTTTTATCTCTCCCCTCGCCCCTTTCCTCGACCCGGGGTCCATCGCTTTCGAAAAAGCCGGAGAGGTCGGCTACCGCGTATTTTGCCAAACTCTGGAGGATTACCGGAAGGCCCTGGTTGCCCCAAGTTGGAAATACACTCTGAGTTATGAGACGAAATGGATGACCCGGGATGAGATCGTCGAGAGCTCTTACCAGGCCGGGCTTCGTCTCAACCGCCTGAAAGCACGCTTCGGGCTACTCGACGGGGAGACCGCCAGGAAAACGGAGGAGCGTATCTTCCTGGCCAAGGATATGACCCGGAAAATCGATGAGATCGTCCTGCTCGGGGAGCCAGAACGCAGCCGGAAGCTCATGGCCTTGAAAGAAACTTTCGACCGGGCAAGTATGTCCACGGTTTGCGATAAAGAGGAGATCAAATGGCCGGTATTCCGCTGGCGTCTGAATTTTGCGAATATCCTCCGGGCGCTCTTCGCCCGGAAACCAGCTTAAATAAGATTTCTTCTCCTGAGGAACAAATAATTCTTCAAGCCTGTTATATTCGATTCCGCAGCTTTGCCCAGGCCAGACCCAGGTATTCGTAAATCGCAAGTTCCATCTTCTTCAGCTCACCGATCCCCGGAAAGAAAATACCAGGACTGCTCTCCTCTCCCTGCCTTTCTTTAACGTCATAATCTGTCGGCGCCGCGATGGGGTGCATACCCAATTTTCTGAAAAGGGCCATGGATCGGGGCATGTGGGAAGCAGAGGTCACCAAAACAAATGGATCTTTTCCCACCATCTTTTGAATGAGTACGGCTTCCTCTTCTGTATCTTTCGATAACGATTCCAGGACCAGATTCTTTCGGTCTACCCTTAGCGCCAGAGCAACATCGGCCAAGACTTTGGCTTCCGGCACCGGATCGTAGAGTACCCCCCCGGAAAGGATCAATTTGCTCCCGGGGAGGGAATTATGGAGTCGGATGCCTTCTACCAGACGGGCAATAGAGGAGTTACAAAGTTGGCTGTTCGCGGGCATTCGGGGATCAGATGTATGCCCCCCACCCAGGACCACGATCCATCTGACCTCTGGGAGATCTTTTACTGTAAAAAGAGGAGGATATTTATATTCTAATGGCCTTAAAAGCAAATTCGGCAGCGGCTCATAACTGAAAAGGGTAAGCAAAATAACGCCTACAGAAACAAAAATATTCCCTGCCTTTTTTTTCTTGGTAAACCAGAGAAGGATTAATCCCATGATCAATATTTCCAGGCAAAGGGAAAGAGGAAAGAAGAATGGGCCGACGATTTTTTTAAAGAGAAACATTATTCCCCCCGAGATTTACAGAAATCAAGGCCGTCTGTTTTATTTTATCTCAAACCCCTGATATTTGGGAATTCGTTAATTCAAAAAAATTTGCGGGAAAAAGATGGGCCGGGGCTCACCGTTCTCAAAAAGAAAACGGGGCATTGAGATCATTTACCGATCAATGCCGAGCGGAGTGTAATTCTCAGCAGGTTAATATCTTCCGGGTGGCTGGCGGCAAAAAATACCCTCTTCCCCTG
>CAYQWO010000039.1:10871-14222 GCA_964421095.1 uncultured Syntrophaceae bacterium | reverse complement strand
AGGAGGGCCGGGCGTCTCATGGAAGGTGGGCCGGGGCTGACCGCTGCCTAAAGTGATGCGTTAATAGCGTTAATAGCGTTAGGGCGTTCGCTGGGTGAAGAGTTAAGAGGGATTATGAAATCAGACTGCCCCGGCCTCTTTCAGTTTGCTTACAATTGAAGTCTTATCCCATGCCCCCATATGGCGGAAAATTTCTTTCCCTGATTTATCAAAGAAGATTAAAGTGGGAATTACTTGAACCCGGTATTCGCCCGCAAGCTCCTTGTATTTATAGACATCAATGACCAGCACCTCAGCCTTACCCGCATACTCCTGGCTGATCTCTTTCAGAATGGGGCGAATCTGCCGGCAGGGCATGCAGGAGTTGGCGCCAAAATCAACCAGAACCGGTTTGCCGCTCTGGATGGCTTTCTTGAATTCTTCGCTCGTGTTGGTCGGGGGTGGAGAAGCCGCAATCGCCCGCAGGCGCTTCTCGTCAATCTCAATCTTGGCCTTTTCTTTCAGGGCAAGCAAATATTCCTCCATCTGCTCTTTCCCCCTGGCCTCTCGGATGGCCTCTTCGATAAAGGGGGCCACTTCGCTCATGGGCTTTCCGCCCATTTTGGCCTTATGCTGGCGATAAATTTTTCCCACCTCTTCTTGGTCTACCTTGACTTTATCCAAAACCTCCTTCTGCAAGAGCCTCTGGATTAAGGATATCTCGGCTTCCTCACCCTTAGCGGCCGGATCAGGCTTTACCCCTTGGCGATTCGCCTCCTGCACCAAGATCTCCTTGAGGATCATTTGCTCTAAAAACTGTTTTGGCTCTTCTTTGAATATATCCTGGAAGGGAGCTGGAACTTTCGCTGCTTCCCTGCTAAATTGGGCTACGGTAATTATGCGATCGTTGACCTGAGCGATTTTTTGTCTTTCCGGATTCCAGGCAAAGAGTTTTAGATAACCGAAAACGCCCGCCGCAATAACAATTCCTACGACAGGAAAGATCCACCTGGGTAGATTCCTCCACTTTCCCAATAAATTTTCGCCTTTCTCCTCCAAATGTTTATCCCCTTTCTTTTTTGCAACTTTTCGACCAAAGTTATGGAATGAAGAGGCTGGGTTAACGATTGCAGATAGTAAGGAGCCCTTCAATAGATCCACAGACTCGGCTGAAATGGTTGCTTTGCATCTAATTAAAAAACATTAGCAAGAATTTCTGGAAATGTCCACGGAAGAATCTGGGCAAATTATTATTTTAGGGGAAACTCGGAATCATAGCTTCCATAAAGGCCATGCGAAAATTTCATGATGGGTGGAGAAGGGGTAAGCAGGGGGAAGGAAAGAGATGGCCGCTTCAGCCCCTCATATGAGGATCACCCGGTCCGGGTCGGGCAATTTGAGCACAAAGTCTTTTACCTGTTCGAATTCGTCGTCTCGAAGGTGGGAGCCTCTTTCCAGTCGAATAAAATTCTGTCCCTGCAGTTTTTCTGAGTGAAAAGCAAATCCAAAATCTATATAGTTTTCTTCCACCCGAACATAGGCCAAGTTTTCTAAATTGATAATGTAATTCTTGATTCTGACAAACGGTTCCATATTAAACTCCTTGTTTTATGCTTGGTACATCCAGTAGCTATTTTTTCCTTATCTCCAGGAAATTCTGGATTTCTATTTCTTCAAGCGTACATACCTAAAAAGTAAGGGCATCATAATTAGAATAATAATTGTGCCGATCATCATGCCACCCACCACCACAATGGCGAGAGGCTTCTGAACTTGGCTGCCTACTCCGTGGGCTATGGAGGCAGGAAATAGCCCCAGAGAAGCGATCAGCCCCCCCATTAAAACAGGTCGGAATTTATCCCTGGTGGTTTCAATAGTTGCTTCTTCCTTATCTTTTTTCTCCCTGTAGACTTCAAGGTAATGTGTGATCCAGATACAGGTATTGAATATTGAAATCCCTATCACGGATACGAACCCGACGACTGCCGATATACTGAGAGGTTGTCCGGTCAGCAACAAACTGACGAGACCCCCAAATACTGTACAGATGGGGGCCACGATTGTGAGAAGGACGTTTCTCATGTTTCCATAGAATACGTAAAGAACCACCATGATGAGAAAGATGGCCAGGGGGATGGAAATGTAGAATCTCCGGAAAGCCTCAACCATCTCATTGAATATGCCGCTCCATTGCATAAAGTACCCTTCAGGGAGCTTAATCTTGCTTGCTTCCGCCTGAGCCTTGTGTACCGTCCCGCCCAAATCCTTGGAGATCACGCTGAATTTTATGGGAATATATCTTTTATAGTTTTCCCGATAGATGAAGGAAGCCCCCGTGTCATATCTAATTTTGGCCACTCGGGAGAGCGGCACAATACCTCCGGCACCCAGGACGATGGGAATTCTGGCGATTTTTTCCGGATCTCTCCTGAAATCGTAGGGAAAAGTCACTAGGAGGGCGAAGTTTTTGTCTCCTTCAATGACCTGGCTTGCGATTTTACCCCCTAAGGCTGCCGAAACCATATCCAGAACCTCTTGGACAGTAAGTCCCACTGCCGCGGTATTTTCTCTATCCACCTCGATCAGCAGGTTGGGCTGGCCGAGTTCCCTAAATATACCCACATCCTTGATATCGACCACTCTTTCAATTTTTTCTTTCAGCTCTTTGGCGAGGCCATCGATCTGATGGAGGTCATCGCCGAAGATCTTTACGGCATTTTCGGCCTTTATCCCGGAGGTCTCCTCCGCAAGATTATCCTGCATATGTTGGGAAAAACTAATATTCACATGGGGAAAGAGTCTGATCAGCTTTTCTCTTATCTCTTCCTGCAATTGGCCCTTCGTGATCGCCCTCTTCCACTGCTTGTAAGGATGCAAGCCTACATAATATTCGCTATTAAAAGGACCGGTTGCCTCTGTCCCGTCCTCCGGCCGGCCAACACGAACCCCCACCGATTTCACCTCGGGAAACCCAAGGAGAAGATCCCTGACCTTTTTGGCATTTTCATGGGTTTTGCCCAGCGAAATGGAGTAGGGGAACGTGATTCGTATGTATATGTTCCCCTCGTCTAATGTGGGAAGAAACTGGGTACCAATGAATTTGAATCCCATCCCGAATCCGGCCAGGATGATGAGACCGCTGACCATAAGTACAATCCTCGGTTTTTTCAGGAGAAAGGAAACAACTCGCAGATAGAACCTCTGCATCACCTCAAAAAACCTGAACTCTTTCCCTTCATGCCCTTCCAGGAAAGTGTGGATCCCTGCGGCCAGATAGGTGAAGGTAAGGATCAGGGTGAAGAAGAGGGCGTAGGTATAAGTGATGGCCATTGGCGAGAAAATTTGTTTCTCCGCCCCCTTCATGGTAAAAAT
>CAYQWO010000039.1:6419-10771 GCA_964421095.1 uncultured Syntrophaceae bacterium | reverse complement strand
CCCCTGATGGCCATGACGGCCAAGGTAACCGCCAGAGAGATGGGGATGACCAGGGCGGTGAGAATGGCCGCCCGCAAGTTCCCGAGGAAAAGGAAGAGGGCAATAAAGACCAGTAGTACGCCCATGCTGGCGGACTCCAATACCTTCTTGATCACGGAGACAATCAAGTCCCAGCGCTCATAATAGGGAATGATCTTGAAACCTTTCGGGAGGATTTGAGTGTTCAGCTCCTCTACTTTTTGGTTTATAGATTTAATGGAAGGAATGGACTTCTCGCCGCGCCGGAGGATTACATTCCCCATCACCATATCATCATTTCGATTGTGCATGATGATGCCCGTCCGCGGGACATTTCCCAGGGTCACCTGGGCGATGTTTTTTATCAGAATGGCCCTGCCAGCCTTATACATAACCACACTGTTCTCGATATCCGCGAGACTCTTGATGAGCCCGATCCCTCTCACCATACAATACTGATCGCCCAGTTCAACGACTCGCCCCCCCACGTTGATGTTCGACTTGGAAAGAGCATCGATCACCTGCGAGAGGGTAATCCCATATTTTATGAGATCTTCCGGGATCACCTTCACCACATAAGCCTTTATGAACCCTCCGTAACTGGCTACATCCTCGACGCCCTGGGCTGTTTTGATATATCTACCAACCGTCCAGTCCTGGAGCGACCTCAGTTCCATCAAATTATTGGAGCCGTAAATTACATACTGCATCACCTCCCCCATATCGCTGGGGATGATGTTGGGTCGTACGCCGTCCGGTAAGCTGATGTTGGCGAGGCGGTTGACCACTTCCTGCCTTGCCTCCCGGTAGGAAATTTCGTAAGAGAATTTGCACTTGACATCGGCGAGGCCATAAAGGGAGACCGAGTTCAACCTCTCCATCCTCCTCATGCCGGCAAGGCCGATCTCAATGGGGATGGTAATTCGTTTTTCTACCTCTTCGGCGGATTTCCCTTCGTAGATGGCCACGATCTCAATCGTGGGTGCTGAGGGATCCGGAAAAGCCTCGACATTTAGATCTCTTATTATAAAAAGAGAAATCAGAAAAACGGTTAAGGATAGCAATAAGAAAACAAGATGGTTATCAGTTATGAAAATCACCCATCTTCTCATGTCTTCTCCATCTCAATGGCGGATAGGACCACTTCGTCGCCTTCTTTGAGACCTTCCACCGCCATGAACTTCTCCGCTACATCCAATACTGGTTTAACCTCCTTTAATTCATTCCTGCCTTCCACCCTCAGGTAGACGCTGAATTTCCCATCCTTATACAGAAGGGCCGTCTTGGGCACAACAGGCAATCTCTTTGTTGTGTTGCTGATTTTGATCTTTAGGAACATATTTTGGCGAAACAGGCTATGATCGCTGAGAATGCGGATGTAGGTTTTGACGGTCTTGGTATCTGGGTCGGAAGTATCACTGATGTATTTAATCTGCCCCTTGAAAGGGATGTCAGGGAAAATGTCGGTGTAAAAGGTAACCTCCTTTCCCTTTTGCACCTGGGTGATATCGGTATCGTAAATATTGGCGACGACCACAACCTTCCTTGGGTCGGCCACGGTCATTAAAACGTTCGTGGTATCTACTCGGTCGCCAATATGCGCTTTAATCTCTACTACCGACCCATCCATCGGCGACTTGATCGTTTGCTTGTCAGAAAATCCCGATTCCGGATTCACTCCATAAATCTCCAGCTTTTTCTTCAGGGCTGCGGACAGCGCTTTCGCTTGTTCATAATTGGTTTCACTCGTGAGGAGGTCATTTCTGGTGATGGCCCCCACCTCGAAAAGTTGTTTGTTGAGGTTGTAAACCCTTTCTGCCTGCTTCACTTGAGAAAGATTCGAAAGGTAATTGGAATAGGTATCGCTAACGTCCGGGCTGCGGATGGCGCATAGGGGGTCTCCTTTGTTTACTTTATCCCCTACTTTCACAAAAATACTCTCTACGGTTCCGGCTAAGTGGGAGATGATCTTGGCACTGCCTTCTATATCCGGTTGAATTGTCCCCGTGGCCTGGATGGAACTGGAGACTTCCTGATAGCCTACCTTGTAGGTCTGGATCTTCTTTTCCGGAGGTTTTTCCTTGGCTTCCTGGGTTGGCGTGCACCCCGCCAAGAGAAGGGCGACCCCAATTAAAGGCAGAATGGCCCTCATCGAAGTTCTCCCGTATAGACTTTGATCAGCTCCTGATTCAACAGCGCTTGAATCAGGGCCAGATTATACTTGGTTATAAAATCCCTGTACGTTTTCCGCGTATCCAGCAGGTCCAGAACGGTAATGCCCCCCAAGGAGAAGGCAGCCTCGCTGCGATTCAACAGATCATCCATCTCTCTTTTCCGGAGTCTGTAGGCGTCAAAGATTTTCAAGGATGCCCGGTAGGTGTTCAGTGCCTGTCTTATGTCGGATACAATTAATCTTTTCACTTTCTTAATCTGTTCTTCTACCTGCTTATATTCAGCGTCTCTTCTAAAGATCTCACCCTGATTTCTATGAAAAACTGGGATCGGGAGACTTACCCCCGCGCCCACCCTGGACCGGTTATCGCTGCCGTATAGGCTATATTGTCCCCCTACCGTGATATCCGGGATTCTCATCGCCTTAGCCAGGGAGATGCTGTATTTGGCTGCCTCACTTTGTTTCTGGAGGGACAGCAGGTCATACCTGTTTTGTAAGGCAACTTCCACAAGCATGTTTTCGCTATACTCCGGAAAAGTCTCTTGCATGATGAGCTTGCCAGGTTCCAACCAGTTTCCGCTACCCAACAGGAAATTAAAAGATTCCAGGTCTGCCCGGAACTGCTTTTCAAAATTTGTGAGATTATTTTCCAGATCGATCCTGGCCAGCTTGATCTTTGTATAATCGATCAGGGACAGGAATCCCGCGTCAAACCTGCGCTGGGCAATTTCTTGAATTTTATCAAACCGACTCAGGTCATAACGGCCAAATTCAATATTCAGCCGGTCGAGTTGCAGGTTGTAGTAAACTGAATAAAATCCGATGATCAGGGTTCTGATTACGTCCTTGTGGGTTAATATGGCTGCTTGATGAGCGGCCTGGGCAAAATTTGTTCTCAGTTCCCTCTTCCCCCCCAGCAGTATAAGCTGGTCCAACTGGAGATACTGCTGGGTGTCATCGGATTTCTGTGGGACTCCCTGAGATAACTCGAGTCCAATCGAGCTCAAGGATATGCTTGGATTCGGCAGAAGCCTGGCGCCTACGTAATCTCCATAGGCCTTATCTATCTCATACCGGTGGATCAGGATGTCGTAGTTGTTTCGGTAAAATAGCTCCAAAGCCTCTTCCAGAGAAATCTCTTCTCCTTTTACGGGAACGACCGTAGATAAAAGGGCAAAGATCAGGAAAAAGGTCAGGGAAACTCCAGATTTTCTCACCCATAAGCGATGAGAAAGGGCTTTGGAAGAATATTTGATGATCTTCATAATATGAAATGCCCTCCTCGCCTCCAAAAATGGATACCGCCCGGTTTAGGGCCAGGTTTTCTGCAATGTCTTACTATGAAATTCATCTCAACCCTAATTCTACTTTGGGGTCTATGCATTAAACAATTGGCGCTCTCTGGAAGAGCGGCCATTCGACTTTGAAGAAAAGAACAGGATCTTAAGGAATGATCAACAGCGAAGGGTCAACGAGATTTGATCTGTAGAAGGCACATGAAGATAAAAGAGGGAGATTTGTTCGAATGAATTGACGACCAATAAGAAAAGAGCAGAAAAAGCTCTGGGGTCAATATCCAAATCCTTCTGCTTATCGACGAAAAGATTTTCTAAATCAGCAGCCTCAAATTTTAGTCCATGACCGATGAAATCAGCTTCTATCAGGCTCTCATAATAGGAATGGGCAGAACCCACCTGGAAGGAGAGGGAAATCGCTATAACCAGAAAAATTGTCTTGGCTTTTGGCTTTATTCTCACAATAAATTCCAAAAGTTACGATAAATTACTTCTCTTCAAAAAATCAGGGATTGCCTCCCTTTTAGAGGACATTATCTTATCCATTTAATCGAAAATATTACAAAATTCTTTACATGTCAAGGATTTTTTTATCGGTTTTTTCAATATTCTCTCAAAATTTCAAATAGTTAATTGTTTAAGGGGCGAAGGCAAGCACTTCAAATGAAGTTAGTTTCTTCAAGAGGCTTTCTACCCAACCCATGGCCATAGAATACAAGAAGGGAATGAGACAAGGAGATTTCTTTGGCCTACAGCGGGTTACTTAAAATGTGCGCTCCATTACTCAAGAATCGAATTTTGAGTAAGATGGAAATTTTTATTTTTCAATGCTATGATGCGCTTGTTTTAGACCTCCAGCCGTGGGG
>CAYQWO010000039.1:3610-6319 GCA_964421095.1 uncultured Syntrophaceae bacterium | reverse complement strand
GAGATGCTTGGGATCCAGCACCCGATCATGATGGCCGGAATGAACTGGATCACGGAACCGAATCTGGTAGCAGCGGTTTGCAACGCTGGGGCGTTGGGCACTCTGGCAGTCGCTCAGTTTAGCCCGGAAGATGCCCGGAAAAACATCCGCAAAGTCAGGGAATTGACGGATAAACCTTTCATGATTAACCAGGCTCTCGCCTTTGGTACCGCCAAGGAAAATATTCAAGTGGCCATCGAAGAGAAAGTTCCCTTCATAAACTATGCCCTTGGACGACCCTGGTTTGTCGATCAGGTCCATGCCTATGGCGGTAAAGTCGTCGGCACCGTGGCGATCGCCAAGCACGCCGTAAGAGCAGCCGAATTGGGATGCGATGCCGTCATCGTCACCGGACACGAGGCAGCGGCCCATGGGGCGGAGGCGACTTCCCTGGTTTTGATTCCCCTCGTGGCCAGCGTGGTGAAAGTTCCGGTGATCGCGGCCGGCGGCTTTTACGACGGCCGGGGACTTGCAGCAGCCTTAACATTGGGGGCTGAAGGGATATCGATGGGCACGCGCTTCATCCTGACGAAAGAGAGCAACGTCCACGAGCGTTTCAAAAAGCTCTGCCTCCAGGCTACCGAGCAGGATACGCTCTACAGCGACGTCTTTGACGGGATGCCTGGAAGAGTCCTGAAGACTAAAATGGCTGAGCAGTTGATGAAGGGAGATTCGCTTGGTCTTCTGCGGGCCGTGCCGAATGCTTTGAAGGTCAAAAAGATCATGAAGCAATCTTGGGGGCAGTTTTTTGTTATCGCCTTCAAGATGATGAGCGCCGAAGAAGGGCGCAACCTTCTACAGCTGGCCCGTATGGCCAGCGGAGCCATCCGGCAACAGAAGGCCATCTACGAAGGAGATGAGCAAGAGGGTGTCCTTTTCTGCGGGCAGGTAACCGGAGCGACCAAGGACCTGCCTTCAGTCAGGGAGCTGATTGAGCGGACCGTCGCCGAAGCCGAGGAAGTACTGAAGAAGGGTCCGAACAAGGTGGTCTCCCAGGCCTGACCAGGTCAAGGAGTGCTGAGAATAGAAACCAAACTTGAAAAATGGAAAGGAAAGTGGCCTCAGCGATCCTGGCATTCTTTCTTTAAATAGTCATGCAAGCGCAGGTGTACTTCTTTGGGCAATGGTTCGCTGCTGGCGTATTTGTAAAGGGTGATGGTTTTCTTCAGGGTATTCACAAAGACAAGGCAGGGATGGCAATCTTCCATGTGACGTTCCAAATCCCGGCAGAGCTCAGGGTCAAGCTCGCCGTCGATGTATTCCGAAAGCTTCTCCAGAATTTCTTTGCACTTCATCGCTTCCCTTCCTATTTCCCTTCAGGATCCCATTTTTTCAAAATAACTCGAAAGCATTCCGCGCAGTGCCAGGCGGGCGCGGTGCAGCCTGGATTTCACTGCCGCCACCGAAATTCCCAGGGTCTCGCCAGCTTCGGTGTTGGAAAAACCCTCTATGTCCCGGAGGATGAAAACCGCCCGGTACTCCACCGGCAACCTTTCCAGGGCTTCGAGCATTTTCTGTCTGGACTCCTTGTTCAGGAGCACCTCTTCGGGCTTATCGGGCCAGTCTTGAATTTGGGGATGTTCCCCTTCTTCATGTCGCGGCAGATATTCTTCCAGGGGTAATAATTGTGCCGGCTCGGTTCCACGGTGTCGGATCTTCATCAGGCAAACATTTGTGGCCAGCCGGAAAAGCCAGGTAGAAAAGGTTGACCGGCCCTCGAAACTCTTCAGCCCCCGATAAACCTGCAAAAAGGTTTCCTGCAGCGCATCCTCGGCATCTTCTGGATTCCGGAGCATGCGCATGGCCAGACGGTAGACCTTTCCCTCGTAACGATTCACGAGCGCTTCGAAGGCCTGAAAATCACCCACTCTGATTTTTTCGACGAGTGCTTGATCAGAAAAATCCAAAATTTAGATGCCTTCCATGGGAAAAAGATTCAATCTAATAGGGTCCAAGGGGCCCAGCGTTCAAGGGTTGGAGGGAAAGACACTAGAACCCTGGAACCCTAGAATCCTTGAACCCGTATTTCATAATTTGCCTTTGGTAAAGCCGTACCTGCCAATTCTCTCCCCCAGACTCCAGTATTCCATGGCCCCCGGGCAGAAAGCGAAAAGGCTGGCCTTATGAATGTCCATCCGTCCTTTCTCATCCTGGATCTCCGTGTCCATATGGGCAGCCACCACCTCTCCCAGGAAAAGATCGTGGCTCCCTAAGGGGAGGATCTGCTTCACCCGGCATTCGAGGTTCACCGGGCATTCTTTGATCAGAGGCGCCTTCAATTTTTCAGCAGGTATCGGGGTAAGTTTGGCCGTTGAAAATTTATCCACCTTGCTTCCAGAGGCGACACCGCAAAAATCCATCTCCTTCAGAATTGCCGTCGTGGGCAGGTTGGCCACAAATTCCCCCGTCCGCTTGATGATCCCGTGGGAGTGCCGCTCCGGACGGATGGCGACCGAGATCATCGGTGGGTCGGAGTTGGCCACTCCCACCCAGCCCAAGGTAATGATGTTCGCCCTTGCCCCCTCATCCTGGCAGGTGACCAGAACTACGGGCGTTAATAAAAGGGCGCTCGTCGGCTTCAAGCTTTTTTTGGCCATTTTTCCTCCCCTACATCTTTTTTCATTTTCCAGGAGCCATTTAATTTTTTTCAGTATCTCCCGCTGAAGAGGA
>CAYQWO010000039.1:2040-3510 GCA_964421095.1 uncultured Syntrophaceae bacterium | reverse complement strand
TCAATCGTTTTTCCACTGCGGCTTTCGTTTTTCAGCAAACGCCGCCGGCCCTTCGCAGAAATCGTGGGTACCGATGAGGGTGTTGAAGAGCATGGCCTCGATCCTCAGTCCTTCGGTCAGCGGTTGCCCGATCCCCCGCAGCACAGCTTCCTTATCCGTCCGCATCGCCCCTTGGGGAAATTGGCACAGCATTTCGCCGAGTTCCAGACAGCGGGGCAAAGCCTTACCCTTCGGGACCACTTCATTGATGAGGCCCATGGCCAGAGCCTCCTGGGTATTGATCCGCTTTCCAGTGAGGATTAATTCCATAGCCCTGCCCAGTCCGACTACCCGCCAGAGCCTCTGGGTGCCCCCGTCCCCCAGGCCCACGTTCCACCGTCGCTCCAGGCAGCCAAATTCGGCGTGTTCAGCGGCGATGCGCATGTCCGCCGCCAAGGCGATCTCCAGCCCGCCGGCCAAACAAAATCCGTTGATCGCTGCCAGGATGGGCTTGAAGATGTCAATCCCCCTGGTGAACCCGCCGAACCCTGGCCCATCGTAAGCCCGGCGTCGGTGAAAGCTGGCGTCCCTTTTCTTCATGAAGGATGGCCAGGCTTTCAGATCGGCCCCGGAGCAGAAAGCCTCATCCCCGGCAGCGGTGATCACGGCCACAAATACCTCTTCGTCGTCCTTGAATTTGTTCCAGGCCTCGGCCAACCGCTCATCCGTTTCTGGATCGAGGCAATTCATCACTTCCGGCCGATTGATGGTAATGACCACCAGTCGATTTTTCTTCTCGTATAGCACGGTGGACATGATTTCTCCTTTTTATGAGGACGCAGATTTCCCCCCATCTCCGCAAATAATGACGACAATTTCGGAGAATTAAGGGGTCGACGCCTGTATGCAAAATTTCAGGCTGGGGGGAGGTTACGAAAATTCTTGGAGAAGAACTCATCCAAGAGGGGAATCTTTTCCATATCGATGGTGATAACGCGAAACACTTCCCGCCGCAGGGGGTGGGAGCGAAATTTAGCCACGGCCCGGTCAATTCGAGCTTGGCGGTAGGCCAGGTACTCCTTCATTATTCTATCTTGTGTCTTTTTGTCTTTGCCCCCGAGCAGTTGCGCCCCCAGCATCAGCGCTCCCCCTTGCAGAACGATGTCATCCGACACACCGAGTTCAGAATACCAGATTTTCTGGCCGTTCTTGGAGCTCACCAAGGTGAAACTTCCTTCCATTTTCAGATGCACTCCCACCTGACGCCCGTAACCCATGACTCTTATGTAGAGAAGGCCATCGGCGTTCACCAATTCTCCGATCTCCTGGGGGGTCAACGCCTCGATCTGTCCGCCCTCCTGAATTCCTTTCTGGGCGAGGGCCTCATCGAGGCGCGCAGAATCGATCAGGGCGTACCCTTTATCAGCGAGTTCGGCCGCAGCCAAAATACGAAAAACGACTGGGGCGTCCAAATCCGCGGTCTCATTCATC
>CAYQWO010000039.1:0-1940 GCA_964421095.1 uncultured Syntrophaceae bacterium | reverse complement strand
CCAAGAAGAACGAGAAATTTTGCCCTTGATTGATTCTAAAAAATCTTGTAGATTTGTTTATGTTATCCCGGGAGGCCGGGGTGGGGTATTCTGAAAAGGTGGGCTCTTGGCTTTCCTGAGGAATCATGATAAAAGAAATCGAACGGCAGGTCCGCGATTTGCAGAAGGAATGCTCAGAGCTTCAAAAGGAATGGGATCTGGTCCGTCTTCAGCCTTGCCGGGGAGATGGGGAAATACGGCAAAAAGACGAAAGGCTTGGCGGTCTTGAGAAGCGCATGGTGGCCATCCAGGATCAGGTCCGCGAGCTGGAGAGAAAACGCCGCGAGATGCTCTCAGGAACTGTTAAGAAAGCAAACTATGAATCCCCTTTTACTTGAAATCTCTGGAGGGAAAGGGCCAAGTGAGAGGTGGAACTCGTCCGGGCCTCTCCTGGGGGCGATTTGAAGAAATCCTTTAAAATTTTTGGAGTTGCGCCCCAAAAGAGTTCTTGGTATATTTTTTAGAATAGATTATCCTGTATTACAAATTTTGCAAGAGGAAGGACAGAAATGACCAAGTTTCAACTCATTCAGAAGCTCATGGAGAAGTCGAATAGCCTGGCCCAGCAAGACGCCAAGACCATCGTGAACACGGTCTTCTCCTCCATGGCCAATGCTCTGGCCAAGGGGGAGCGAATCGAGATTCGCGGCTTTGGCAATTTTACCGTGCGAACGTATCAATCCTATCAGGGGCGGAATCCGCGCACGGGGACCAAGGTGGAAGTCCCACCCAAAAAACTGCCTTTCTTCAAAGTCGGGAAGGAACTGAAAGAAAGAGTGGATCATCCGCCCGCCCGCTAAGCGGAATCTCTTTTTCCCGCCATCCTCCCCAGAAGAGCTATTTTATTTTCGTTTCCTTCTCTGGATGCGGGTCTTCTTTAGAAGCTTGCGGTGTTTATGCTTGGAAATTTTTTTCCGTCTCTTTTTAACCACGCTCCCCATACGTTCACTCCCTCAAATTGCCTTCTTATGATTTAATTCTTTTGCGCCAGGCTTGCAAGCGTTGGCTGATGATTTTTTCCAGGCCGCGGTCGGTCGGGTGGTAATAGGACCGAGGCCCGAGCTCTTTGGGAAAATATTCTTGCGCGACGATCCCTTCGGGGTAGTCGTGGGCATATTTATAGCCCTGCCCGTAACCCAGTTCTTCCATCAGCCGGGTGGGGGCATTGCGGATGTGGAGCGGAACGGGAAGAGCTCCTTTTTCCTTGACATCTTTGCGGGCTTTCTCGTACGCCACATAGATCGCGTTGCTCTTCGGAGCTGTGGCTAAATAGACGGCGGCCTCCGCCAGAGCTAATTCGCCCTCGGGAAGGCCGATGAAGTGAAAGGCCTGCATGGATAAGAGAGCGATGTTCAGGGCCTGCGGATCGGCTAGGCCAATGTCCTCGGAAGCAAAGCGGACCATCCGGCGAGCGACATAGAGGGGGTCTTCTCCGGCTTCAATCATTCGGGCCAGCCAGTAGAGTGCTGCATCGGGGTCACTTCCCCGCAGGCTTTTATGAAAAGCGGAGATGACATTATAATGCTCTTCCCCTTCTTTATCGTAGAGCAAAGCCTTCCGCTGCATGGCCTCCTCGGCCATAGGGAGGGAGACGAGTCTCTGGCCATCGGGCCCGGGCGTTGTGGTCAGCACCGCACTCTCAAGCGCATTCAGCGCCACCCGGGCATCTCCGTGGGCCATCTCGGTTAGGTGTTTCAGGGCTTCGGGAGTTACACTGGCCTTGAGCTTCCCCAGCCCTCTTTCTTCATCTCTAAGCGCCCGGATTAAGATGCTGCCGATTTCTTCGGCGGTCAGGCCTCTCAGGGTGAGTACCTTACAGCGGGAAAGCAGAGCGGAGTTCACTTCGAAAGAGGGGTTCTCGGTGGTTCCCCCGATGAGTACGATCGTACCCCGTTCCACGT
>CAYQWO010000038.1:0-14336 GCA_964421095.1 uncultured Syntrophaceae bacterium | reverse complement strand
TATTCCAGGATATCGGAGATGACCCCGGCGCCGACCGTCCGACCCCCCTCCCGAATCGCAAAGCGCAACTCCTTCTCCATCGCAATCGGCGTGATCAACTGCACCTCCAAATTCACATTGTCCCCAGGCATCACCATCTCCACCCCCGCAGACAACGTCACCACCCCAGTCACATCCGTCGTCCGAAAATAAAACTGCGGCCGATACCCATTAAAAAACGGCGTGTGCCGACCCCCCTCCTCCTTCGTCAACACATACACCGACCCCTTAAACCTCGTATGCGGCGTTATACTCCCAGGCTTCGCCACCACCTGCCCCCGCTCCACCTCATCCCGCTTCGTCCCCCGCAACAATACCCCAATATTATCCCCAGCCTGCCCCTGATCCAATATCTTCCGAAACATCTCCACCCCAGTACACACCGTCCTAAATGTCGGCCGGATCCCCACCACCTCCACCTCATCCCCAACCTTCACCACCCCACGCTCTACCCTACCCGTCACCACCGTCCCCCGCCCAGATATCGAAAACACATCCTCAATCGGCATCAAAAACGACCGGTCCACATCCCGCCTCGGCTCCGGAATATAATCATCCACCGCCTTCATCAACGCAAATACCGACCCACAACTCTCACACCCCTCATCCCCACACCCATGCTGCATCGCCTTCAACGCACTACCCCGAATAATCGGAACCTCCTCCCCAGGAAACTCATACTTACTCAACAACTCCCGCAACTCCAACTCCACCAACTCAATCAACTCCGGATCATCCACCATATCCACCTTGTTCAAATACACCACAATATACGGCACCCCAACCTGCCGCGCCAACAATATGTGCTCCCGCGTCTGCGGCATCGGCCCATCATCCGCCCCCACCACCAATATCGCCCCATCCATCTGCGCCGCACCCGTAATCATATTCTTAATATAATCCGCATGCCCCGGACAATCCACATGCGCATAATGCCTCTTGACCGTCTCATACTCCACATGCGCCACCGCAATCGTGATCCCCCGCTCCTTCTCCTCCGGCGCCTTGTCAATCTGATCAAACGGCACATACTCCGCTAACTGCCGCGACGCCAAACACCTCGTAATCGCACTCGTTAACGTCGTCTTCCCATGATCTATATGCCCAATCGTCCCCACATTCACATGCGGCTTCGTCCGCTCAAACTTCCGCTTCGCCATGTTCCCTCCTTTGCCTCCTTCTCACGGACGGCGGGTGGGCCCTCCATCATTCGGCCCTGCTTGGGTGATGACCTCTTCGGCAATGGCTGCCGGTAAACGTTCATAATGGGAGAATTGCATGGTAAAAGTTGCCCGGCCCTGCGTGCTGGAACGAAGCTGCGTGGCATACCCAAACATCTCGGCCAAAGGAACGTTGGCGGCGATCACGCGTACTCCATTTCTCGGTTCCAGTTTGGTGATTCTGCCCCTCCGGGAAGAGAGATCGCCGCTCACTTCGCCGATATAATCCTCCGGAGTAATCACCTCGACAGCCATGATCGGCTCCAGCAAAACCGGCTGGGCTTGCTTGACCCCCTCTTTGAATGCCATGGACCCGGCAATCTTGAAAGCCAATTCTGACGAATCTACCTCATGGAAGGAACCATCCAGCAAAGTCACTTTTATGTCCACCACCGGGTAGCCAGCTAACACCCCCCTCTCCACAGCTTCCCGCACTCCTTTTTCCACGCTCGGGATGTACTCCCGAGGAACGGTTCCCCCTTTGATGGCCTCCACGAATTGAAACTTTTCTCCGGAGCGCAGGGGTTCAACCTGCAAGACCACATGCCCATACTGACCCTTGCCGCCGGATTGACGAATAAATTTCCCCTCGGAGCGAGCCGCCCGAGTAATGGTCTCACGGTAGGCCACCATGGGTTTTCCCACGTTGACCGGCACGCCAAATTCCCGCCTCAGGCGATCGACCACAATCTCCAGATGCAGCTCGCCCATCCCAGAGATGATGCATTGCCCGGTTTCGGCATCCAGGTACCTGCGAAAAGAAGGGTCCTCCATCGACAATTTTTGTAAACCTTGATCCAGCTTTTCCTGGTCCGCCTTGGCTCGGGGCTCGATGGCCATGGAGATGACCGGGTCTGGAAAATCCATGGATTCCAGGATCAAGGGATGATTCTCTGCACAAAGCGTATCTCCCGTCGTCGTGCCCTTCAGGCCCACCGCAGCCACGATCTCTCCCGAGCTGGCGCTCTTGATCTCTTCTCTCTTATTGGCATGCATCTTCAGTAGGCGGCCGATTCGTTCGCGCCGGCGCTTGCTGGAATTATAGATGGAGGATCCCGAATTCAACCTTCCAGAATAAATCCGCAAAAAAGTCAGCTGGCCCACATAGGGGTCAGACATGATCTTGAAGGCGATGGCCGACAGAGGGGAGCCGTTGGCCGGAGAGCGTTCTTCTTCCCGGCCCGTGTCCGGATGAATTCCCCGGATCGGCGGAACGTCCAGGGGAGAGGGAAGGTAATCCACTACAGCATCCAACAGCAGCTGGATTCCCTTATTCTTAAAGGCCGACCCACAGAGGACTGGGACGATCTGAGCCGTGAGGGTTCCTTTGCGGATTAGCGCCTGAACCTCGGGGATGGAGATCGGCTCACCGCTCAGATACTTTTCCATGAAGGCCTCGTCCATGTCGGCCAGCGTCTCCAAAATATTCGCCCGGTGGACTTGAGCGATTCCGGCGAGATGACCAGGGATCTCTTCTTCGTGGAAATCAGCCCCCAGGGTCTCCTCATCGTAAATGATCGTTTTCATCCGCAAGAGATCAATGATCCCCTGGAAATTCTCTTCCTCGCCGACGGGGAGTTGCAGAGGAAGGGGGTTGGCGCCCAGTCGTTCACGCATCATTTTCACCACTCGAGCAAAATCCGCACCCACGCGGTCCATCTTATTGACGAAGCCAATGCGCGGGACGCCATACTTATCCGCCTGCCTCCAGACGGTTTCGCTCTGCGGTTCGACCCCCCCGACGGCACAAAAAACGGCAATCGCCCCATCCAGGACTCTCAGACTCCGTTCGACCTCGATGGTGAAATCAACATGGCCGGGCGTGTCAATGAGGTTGAGGCGATGGTCTCTCCAGAAACAGGTGGTCGCGGCTGAGGTAATGGTGATTCCTCGTTCTTGCTCCTGTTCCATCCAGTCCATCACCGCCGTACCCTCATCCACCTCGCCCATCTTGTAAGAAACCCCGGTGTAATAGAGGATGCGCTCGGTGGTAGTCGTCTTCCCGGCATCAATGTGAGCCATGATGCCAATATTTCGGGTATTTTCCAGGCCCAGTCGATTCATCAAAAAGTCGTCTCCAAAAAAAGAAAACCACCCACCGTTGCGCCCCCCCGTCGACCAATCCGGGGATTGGAGTGATGGGTGGTATTTACCATCGGTAATGGGCGAAGGCCTTGTTGGCCTCGGCCATTTTATGAACATCTTCCCGTTTCTTGATCGCTCCCCCCCGATTGTTCGCCGCGTCCATCAGCTCCGCTGCCAGCTTTTCCTCCATGCTCTTTTCCGAGCGCTCCTGGGAATAGCTAATCAGCCAGCGGATGGCCAGCGCCGTCCGCCTTTCTGGACGGATTTCCGTAGGAACTTGATAGGTTGCGCCTCCGACCCGCCGGGATTTGACCTCGATAACTGGTTTCACATTATTGACGGATTTCTCAAAAACCTTTAAGGGGTCATCTTTCGTTCTTTCCTGAATAATGTCCATAGCGCGATAAAGGATCCTTTCGGCTACACTCTTCTTCCCGCGCTGCATGATCTTGTTAATAAACTTGGCTACCAGAGTATTTTTATACTTGGGGTCAGGCAGAATTTCGCGCCTGCTCACTTCGCGTCTTCTGGGCATGGGTTCCTCACTTGGGCATTTTGGCCCCGTATTTGGACCGGCTCTTTTTCCGATTCTGCACTCCTACCGAATCCAGTGTCCCCCGAATAATATGATAGCGCACCCCTGGCAGATCCTTCACCCGGCCCCCGCGAACCAAGACAACCGAATGCTCCTGCAGGTTATGCCCCACGCCCGGAATGTAGGTGGTAATCTCATAGCCGTTGGTCAACCGTACCCGGGCGACTTTTCTCAGGGCCGAGTTCGGCTTCTTGGGGGTAGAGGTATATACCCGAATACAAACGCCGCGCCGCTGGGGAGAATTGGTCAACGCTGGGGCCGCAGTCTTGCGCTTTATTTTCTCACGGCCGAGACGAATGAGCTGGTTGATGGTGGGCATTTCCCCTCCCTGTTTTTTGCCAAGCGAAATTTTTTAAAATTCCCTTATTTTGACCTGAATAATCTTTCCAAGATTCTTGTTCATCCCTCATTTTTCCCGGAGTTTTCCTTTTCCTCTTCTTCCCCCTCTACCTTAATTCCCATATTCCGGTAGCGGGATAACCCGGTTCCCGCGGGGATCAACCGTCCCAGGATGACGTTTTCCTTCAGTCCCCGCAGGGAATCCGTCTTCCCGGTGATGGCCGCCTGCGTCAGAACTTTGGTCGTCTCCTGGAAGGAGGCGGCGGAGATAAAGCTCTCCGTAGAGAGGGAAGCTTTGGTGACCCCCAGCAGCAAAGGCTCCGCTACAGCGGGTTGCTTCCCGGTCGCTTTGAGTCGCTCATTCTCCTCCTCAAACTGATGACGTTCCACATGTTCGCCGACCAGGAAACTCGAATCCCCCACCTCCTTGATCATGACGCGCCGCAGCATCTGTTTTACAATGACCTCGATGTGTTTGTCGTTGATTTTTACACCCTGGAGACGGTAGACCTCCTGCACCTCATCGACCAGGTAGCGGGCCAGGTCCTCGACTCCCAGGATGGATAGAATATCGTGCGGATTGGACGACCCATCCATCAAGGCTTCGCCGGCTTTCACCTTTTCTCCTTCATGGACACTGATGTGTTTCCCCTTGGGGATGGTATACTCCTTCGGGTCCCCCACTTCGGGCAGGATGATCACCTTGCGCTTCCCCTTGCTGTCTTTTCCGAAAGAGACCACACCCGTAATCTCGCTGATCACCGCAAATTCTTTGGGTTTCCGCGCCTCGAAAAGCTCCGCCACGCGGGGCAATCCCCCGGTGATGTCTTTGGTCTTCGTTGTCTCCCGGGGAATCTTGGCGATGACGTCTCCCTGGTGCACCATATCCCCTTCGGTAACCACGATATGTGCCCCCACGGGCAGGAGATACCTGGCCATCGATTCCGTCCCGGGAATTTTCAGGGTGCGCCCCCGCTCATCCTTAATCGACACCCGGGGCCGGGCTTCCGGGTCTTTGGACTCAGTAATGACCTTGGTCGAGAATCCAGTCACCTCATCCAGCTGCTCCTGCATCGTTACGCCTTCAACGATGTCCCCAAATTTTACCCGTCCAGAGGTCTCAGTTAGGATGGGGATCGTGTAAGGATCCCATTCCGCGATCAGGTCCCCGCCCTTGACAAACTGTCCGTTCTCCACCTTTAGTTTGGCTCCATAGATGATCGGGTACCGCTCCCTTTCTCTTCCGGTCTCATCCACGATGGCCAATTCGCCGTTGCGGTTCATGACCACCAAAGCTCCTTCTTTACTCCGGACCGTGGAAAGGTTGATGAACCGTACACGCCCGTCGTTCCTGGGCTGGAGGGCAGTTTGCTCCGCCCTCCGGCTGGCTGTACCCCCGATATGGAAGGTCCGCATGGTCAATTGGGTCCCGGGCTCTCCGATGGATTGGGCGGCGATGATCCCCACCGCTTCCCCGATGTTGACTAATTGGCCTCGGGCCAAGTCGCGGCCGTAGCAAAGCGCACAGACCCCCCGCTTGGAACGGCAGGTCAGCACCGAGCGAATCTTCACTTTTTCCAACCCGGCGTTTTCAATCTTCTCTACCAACCTCTCATCGATTTCTTCGTCGGCCTGGACAATGACTTCTCCGGTGAACGGATCATGAATGTCTTCCAGAGCCACTCGTCCCAGGATGCGCTCTCCGATGGGTTCGATGATCTCCCCGCCTTCCACCAGGGGGGTGACAAAGATTCCGCTCAGGGTTCCGCAATCGTATTCGCCCACGACCACGTCCTGGGCCACGTCCACAAGCCTGCGGGTCAAGTATCCGGAGTTGGCTGTCTTCAATGCCGTATCGGCCAGACCTTTCCGCGCTCCGTGGGTGGAGATGAAGTATTGCAATACCGTCAAGCCTTCCCGGAAGTTGGCCGTGATCGGCGTCTCGATGATTTCCCCCGAAGGCTTCGCCATCAGGCCGCGCATGCCCGCCAGCTGACGGATCTGCTGGGCGCTTCCCCGGGCGCCCGAATCAGCCATCATGAAGATGGGATTGAAGGAGGGAACGCGTTTTTTCTTCCCGATGGGGTCCGTAATCGTCTCACTGCCCAACTCTTCCAGGATCTCAAAGCCGATGTTTTCTGTAACCTGAGCCCAGATATCCACGACTTTATTGTACCGCTCTCCGTCCGTGATCAATCCTTCTTTGTATTGATTCTCGATTTCCAGGACTTCCTGGTTGGCCCGTTCCAAGAGCTCTGCTTTCCGGGGGGGGATGACCATATCGTCGATACTGATGGAGATTCCGGCCTGGGTGGCATAGCGGTAACCCAAATCTTTGAGCTGATCGGCCAGGATGACGGTACTTTTATTCCCCGCCAACCGGTAACATTGATCAATCAATGTGGCCAATTCTTTTTTGTTCAAAACTTTATTGACGAAGGAGAAAGGGATCTCCGGCGGAAGGATTTCCCGCAGAAGGACCCGTCCCACGGTCGTCTCCACCCGGTCCTCTTTCCCGTTTTCCCGCAGGCGTACTTTGATCGCCGCGTGCAAGTCTACCTCCCCCGCATCGTACGCCATGCGCACTTCCTCCGGGCTGGAAAAGGATTTCCCTTCACCCTTGACGAAGGGCTTCTCCCGGGTCATGTAATAAAGACCCAGGACAATGTCCTGGGTGGGGACAATAATCGGCTTGCCATGGGCTGGGGAGAGGATATTATTTGTGGACATCATCAACACCCGGGCTTCGATCTGGGCCTCGATGGAAAGGGGGATATGGACAGCCATTTGGTCCCCATCGAAATCGGCGTTGAAGGCTGCACAGACCAGGGGATGGACCTGGATGGCTTTCCCCTCGACGAGGATGGGCTCAAAAGCCTGAATTCCCAGTCGATGCAGGGTGGGAGCCCGGTTCAGCAGGATGGGGTATTCCCGGACGATCTCGCTCAGCGTTTCCCAGACTTCATCCTTCTCCTGCTCCACCATCTTCTTGGCGCTCTTGATGGTCGTCACGTAGCCCTTCTGCTCCAGGCGATTGTAAATGAAAGGTTTGAAAAGCTCCAAGGCCATCTTCTTGGGCAAACCACACTGATGCAAGCGCAGGTCCGGTCCTACCACAATCACCGACCGTCCGGAATAATCCACCCGCTTTCCCAGCAGGTTTTGCCGGAACCGGCCCTGTTTGCCCTTCAGCATATCGGAGAGGGATTTGAGCGGCCGGCCATTGGACCCCAAGATCGACCGGCCCCCCCGCCCGTTATCGAATAGCGCGTCCACCGCCTCCTGGAGCATGCGCTTCTCATTGCGAATGATGATCTCCGGGGCGCTGAGTTCCTGCAGGCGCTTGAGGCGGTTGTTCCGGTTAATCACCCGCCGGTACAGGTCATTCAGGTCCGAGGTGGCAAATCGTCCCCCGTCGAGGGGTACTAAAGGGCGCAGGTCGGGGGGAATGACCGGAATAACCTCCAGGATCATCCATTCTGGCCGGTTTCCGGAATCCTTGAAGGAGTCCACTATTTTCAGCCGCTTGGCGATCTTTTTCTTTTTCACCTCAGAGGAAGCTTCCCGCATTTCCGTATGCAGCTGCTCGGAGAGCTTATACACATCCACTTTCGTCAAGAGCTCGCGAATGGCCTCCGCTCCCATTCCCGCTTTGAAGGACCCGGCACCGTATTCTTCCACCGTCTTGCGGTACCGATCATCGCTGAGCAGTTCCTTCCCCTTGAGGGACGTCTTTTTCGGGTCGATGACCACAAAGGCTTCGAAATAAAGGACTTTCTCCAGCTCGCGCAGGGTCATGTCCAGAAGGCTGCCGATGCGGCTGGGGAGGCTCTTCAAGAACCAGATATGCGCCACCGGCGCGGCCAGTTCGATATGCCCCAGGCGTTCCCGACGTACCTTGGACTGGATCACTTCCACGCCGCACTTCTCGCAGACCACCCCCCGGTGTTTCATCCTTTTGTATTTCCCGCAATTGCACTCGTAGTCCTTGGTGGGGCCGAAGATCTTGGCGCAGAATAGGCCATCCCGTTCCGGCTTGAAGGTCCGGTAGTTGATGGTCTCCGGCTTCTTGACTTCCCCGTAAGACCAGGCCCGAATTTTTTCCGGCGAGGCCAGGGAAATGCGTACGGCGTTAAAAGCCAAAGGATATTTGGGTTTTTCAAAAAAACTAAAGAAATCTTCCAAAACCGTTCTCCTTTTATGCTTCTTCTTTCTCCAGAAGCTCCATGTCCAGGCAAAGGCTTTGCAGCTCTTTTACCAGAACGTTAAATGACTCGGGGACCCCGGCTTCCAGATTGTATCCCCCTTTCACGATGGTCTCGTACATTCTCGTCCGGCCGAGTACATCGTCCGATTTTACAGTCAGGAACTCCTGCAGCCCGTAGGCCGCACCATACGCCTCTAAAGCCCAGACTTCCATCTCTCCCAGACGCTGCCCTCCGAACTGCGCCTTTCCTCCCAGGGGCTGCTGCGTGATCAGAGAGTAGGGTCCCACAGAACGGGCATGGATCTTATCATCCACCAGGTGGTGCAGCTTCATCATGTAGATGACCCCCACGGTGACCTTCTGGTCGAAAGGTTCTCCTGTGCGGCCATCATAAAGCGTGGCCTGGCCGGTCACCGGAAGGCTGGCCTCTTTCAGGGCAATTTTGATCTCTTCCTCCGAGGCCCCGTCAAAAGCGGGCGAAGCCATGAAAAGGCCACGAGACACAGTTCGAGCATACTCCCGGACCTCGTCATCTTCCAGGCTATCGATCAGGGATGAAAAAGTCTCAGAACTATAAAGTTTTTTAATCCTTTCGCGCAGAGCCTTGGGGTTATACTCCTTCTCGACGATGCGGTTGATGTGTTCCCCAATGCTCTTGGCCGCCCATCCCAGATGGGTTTCTAGGATCTGGCCCACGTTCATTCGCGAGGGTACGCCCAAGGGATTGAGGATGATGTCCACTGGGGTCCCATCCTCCAAGTAGGGCATATCCTCCTCGGGAAGGATGCGCGAGATGACCCCTTTATTTCCATGGCGGCCAGCCATCTTGTCCCCCACCGAGAGTTTGCGTTTGATGGCCACATCCACCTTGACCATCTTGATGACCCCCGGAGGAAGTTCATCCGCCTTTTTCAGACGGGCTATCTTTTTCTCAAAAATCGTCCGAATCAACTGCGCCCGCTCATCCAGTTGCTCCCAAATTCTTTCCGCGTCCGTTTTTTTCTTCGGATTCTGGATGTTCAAATCCCGCAGCCGGTAGTCTGGAATTCCAGCTAAAATCTCTTTCGTTAATTTGGTATTCTTGGGGATCAGAGTTTTTCCGCTGCGTTCCTCCAAAACCCGGGTGGCCACGACTTCACCCAAAAACATCTTGCGCACCTTTTGGGCAGCCAGATGCTGAACGATTTGCACCTCGTCTTCCATATCCCGGTTGATGCGCGCGATCTCTTCTTCTTCGATCGCCTTCGCCCGGGAATCTTTCTCGACCCCCCGGCGACTGAAGATCTTGGCCCCAATAACGGTCCCTTCCACGCCTGGAGGAACGCGCAGGGATGTATCCTTCACCGCTCCGGCCTTTTCTCCGAAGATCGCCCGGAGCAGTTTTTCCTCGGGTGAGGGCTGGGTCTCCCCTTTGGGAGTAATTTTGCCCACAAGTATATCCCCGGCTTTGACCTCCGCCCCGATGCGGATAATCCCGCTTTCGTCCAGGTTCTTCAAGGACTCATCCCCCAGGTTCGGTATATCCTGGGTGATCTCTTCCTTGCCCAGCTTTGTGTCCCGGGCCAGCACCTCGAACTCCTCGATGTGGATGGAGGTGAAGATATCGTCTTTGACCACCCGCTCGCTGATCAGGATGGAGTCCTCAAAGTTATAACCTCCCCAGGGCATGAAGGCCACCAGAACGTTTCGCCCCAGGGCCAATTCCCCATCCTGAGTTGCCGGCCCGTCAGCGACGATCTGGCCTTTGTGGACCCGTTGGCCTTCCCGGACGATGGGTTTCTGGTTGACACAGGTATTTTGATTGGACCGCTGGTATTTGATCAAATTATAAATATCCACCTCGGACCGGGCGCCGTTGCGGCCGGCATTGTCTGCCCGCACGATGATCCGCGAGGAATCCACTTTCTCCACCACGCCATCCCGCTCGGCCACCACGGTCACTCCGGAATCTCGGGCCACCACGCCCTCCATTCCCGTTCCGATCAGGGGAACTTCGGCCCGAAGCAGGGGTACAGCTTGGCGCTGCATGTTCGAACCCATCAAAGCCCGGTTGGCATCGTCGTTCTCTAAAAAGGGAATCAGCGAAGCGGCCACACTCACCAGCTGGTTTGGGGAAACGTCCATCAGATTGATTTCTGCGGGTCGAACGAGCGTTGACTCCCCGGCGATGCGCGCCGGCACCAAGTCGGCCGTAAATCGTCCTTTGGCATCCACGGGGGCGTTAGCTTGGGCAATGATTCGGGTCTCATCCTCCTGCAAAGCCGAGAGGTATTCGATCTCTCGGGTCACCTGGCCGTTCACCACCTTGCGGTAGGGGGTGACGATGAACCCGAAATCATCCACCTTGGCATACGTGCTCAGCGAAGCGATCAGGCCGATGTTCGGTCCCTCGGGGGTTTCAATCGGGCAAATCCGGCCGTAATGGGTGGGATGGACATCGCGCACTTCGAAACCAGCCCGCTCCCGGGTCAATCCCCCAGGTCCGAGGGCGGAAAGACGGCGCTTATGCGTGATCTCCGAAAGGGGGTTGGTCTGGTCCATGAATTGGGAGAGTTGGGAAGACCCAAAGAATTCCTTCACGATGGCCGAGACGGGCTTCGGGTTGACCAAGTCATGGGGCATGAGGGTTTCCACGTCCTGCAGACTCATCCGTTCTTTGATGGCCCGCTCCATACGCACCAAACCGATCCGGTATTGGTTTTCCAGCAATTCGCCGACCGCTCGGACCCTCCGGTTGCCCAAATGGTCAATGTCATCGACTTCCCCCACCCCATCCTTCAGCTCGATTAAATATTTCACCGTTTCCAGGATGTCTTCTTTCCGCAAAACTCGGCAATCCAGGGGGGCCTCTAACTTCAGTCGGTGGTTCATCTTCAAGCGACCCACACGGGAGAGGTCATACCGTTCCGCGTTGAAGAACAGGTTATCAAAGAAAGTTTTGGCCGTTTCCAGGGTCGGAGGCTCGCTGGGGCGCAGCCGCCGGTAGATTTCCAGAATGGCGTTGTAAACGGAACTCGAGGTTTTGTCCTGGGGATTCTGCTTGTGATGCTCTTCGATGGGCCGGGTTTCGGTTTCGTCGATGCGGTCTGAGCTCAGTGTATCCCTCAGGGAGGAGGAAACATTGAGTTGGTCGATGAAAAGAATTTCAAATTCCTTCACCCCCAGCGCGCGCATCTCTTCCATTCGTTCCGGGGTTAATTCCGTATTGGCCGGAAACAAAATTTCGCCCTTTTGAGGATGAAGGACGTTATGGGCCAAGTACCGGCCGACTAAGTCCCCCGGTTCGAGGGCTAAGGCTTTGATCTTGGCGTCCAGCAACTTTTTCAGGGCCGGGCGGGTGATCTTCCGGTTCTTGCGCACCAGCAACTCCCCGGTATGGGGATGCTTGATGTCCTCGGTGGCTCGTTTGTTGACCAGAAGATCAAAATCGACATTTTTATGGATCTTATCCTCTTTGAAGAGGACCTTTTCGGTACGGTAGAAGTGATTGAGCAGCTGCTCCTCAGTATACCCCAGCGCCCGCAGCAATATGGTTACATGTAGCTTTCGCCGACGGTCGATGCGGACGTAGAGCAGACCTTTGGTGTCGAACTCAAAATCCAGCCATGAACCCCGGTGGGGAATGATGCGCGCCGAGTACAAAGGTTTGCCGGTGCTGGTTTTCCCCTTTTCATGTTCAAAGAGGATGCCCGGGGAGCGATGGAGTTGGCTGACGATCACCCTCTCGGTTCCATTGATCACAAAAGTACCCTTATCGGTCATCAAGGGAATTTCGCCAAAGTAGACCTCCTGCTCCTTGATGTCTCGCACGCGGGGCCGGCCCCTCCGTTCCTCCTCTTCCACTTCATAGGTGATCAGCCGCACCACGACCTTCAATGGAGCCGCATATGTCATTCCCCGTTGCCGACATTCATCCACTTCGTATTTGGGTTCCCCCAGGGAGTAGCTGACAAACTCCAAAGATGCCGTCTCATTAAAATCTCGGATCGGAAAGACACTTTTAAATACCGCCTGCATGCCCATGCCCTTACGGGCCTCCGGGGAGAGATCCTTTTGCAAGAAGCTCTCGTAGGATTGCCTCTGGACATCGATTAAATTTGGAATTTCCATGATCCTTTCGATCTTGGAAAAATTCAGGCGCACGATCGGGTGGCCGCTCCCTAAAGAAGCCATTCCTTCTTTCCTCCCATCCCGTTGTTTGCTTGGCATCAGAGCTTTTCTACCGCAGAGGACAAACCGCTATCTGATCTCCACAGTGGCCCCAACTTCTTCCAGCTTTTTCTTGATGCTTTCCGCTTCGTCTTTGGAGGCCCCTTCTTTCACTGGTTTGGGCACGCCTTCAACCAAATCCTTGGCCTCCTTTAGCCCCAAGCTGGTCAGCTCCCGAACCACTTTAATCACCTGGATCTTTTTCTCCCCAGCGCCCGTGAGGATTACATTAAATTCCGTCTTTTCCTCAGCCTGGGGCGCCGCCTGGGCTGGACCGGCGGCCGCAGCTGGGGCCATCGCCACCGAGGCAGCCGACACGCCCCATTTCGCTTCCAGAAGTTTACTCAATTCCGCGGCTTCCAAAAGAGTCAAGCCGCTCAAGTCTTCCACAATCTTCTGCAAATCAGCCATCTTTCTCTCCCCCACGAGATATGAATTTGGTCCCTAAAGATCATCTCCATCAAATCTTAGAGTTTACGACTGCTGGCTCTTCGCCCGCAGCACCTGGGCTAAGCGGGTGCCAGGAGTAATCATCAGACGCACCAATCTCGAGGCGGGCGCCTGGATTAAACCTAAGATCTTGCCCCGCAACTCCTCCAAACTGGGCAGGGTCACCCACTGCTGGATTTCTGCCGGTCCCCAAAGCCGGCCATCAGAGGAGGCCACCAGAATTTGCAGTTCAGCATACTCTTTGGCGAATTTGGCCAAAACCCGGGCCGGAGCCACGGGATCCGTATCGCTCCAGGCCACCGCGACCGGTCCCTCGATCTTTGACCCCAAAATCTCCTTATCGGTTCCCTGGACAGCGAGCCGTAAAAGAGTGTTTTTGACGATCCGGTATTCCACGGCTGCCTTGCGCAGCTCCCGTCGTAGGTGGGTCATTTTTTCCACGTTAAGGCCCACGAATCGGGTCAGGATGGCGACCTTGGCTTGGCGCATCCGCTGATGGAGATCGGCAACCACTCTGCGCTTATCCTCTCGCTTCAAATCTCCACCTCCCCCCTCCATCCCCATTTATTTTGCCTCCCGATGCGGAAATGACCCACCTCCGGTCTCGGACGGCACATCCAGATTTTCCCATTTGCCATCCGATTATTGTTTCAACGCCCCTCGCAGGGCGCCGGGATCGAGCTTGATTCCCGGACCCATTGTCGTTGAAATGGCTACGCTCTTGAGATAAGTTCCCTTGCTCGACGCGGGCTTGGCCCGGACGATCACATCCATCAAGGCCAGAACATTCTCTTTCAATTTTTCGGTGTCGAAGGAGGCCTTGCCCACCGTTGTGTGGACAATTCCGGTCTTATCCACCTTGAACTCAACCCGGCCAGCCTTCAGCTCCTTAATCGCTCTTCCCACATCGAAAGTCACCGTGCCCACCTTCGGGTTGGGCATCAGACCCCGGGGGCCAAGGATTTTCCCCAATTTTCCTACCATGCCCATCAAATCTGGCGTAGCAATGGCTTTGTCAAAATCCGTCCAGCCACCGCTGATCTTCTCCACCAGGTCTTCTGCGCCTATAAAGTCCGCTCCTGCTTCCCGAGCCTCCTTTTCCTTTTCCCCCTTGGCAAAAACTAAAATTTTTACTGTTTTGCCCGCACCATGCGGGAGAACGAGCGTACCTCGAATCATTTGGTCCGCATGC
>CAYQWO010000037.1:11760-14350 GCA_964421095.1 uncultured Syntrophaceae bacterium | reverse complement strand
ACAGGACGATCCCCCGAATCAGCCCCCGTCCCACGAAGCTCTCGTTCAGAATGAGAGCGGCTGCTACCCCGAGGATTATCTGGAAGAAAATCGTCCATATGGAGTAAACCACCCCCAACCAGAGGCTGGTCCAGAACTCCGCATCCGTCCACAGGTAGAGGTAGTTCTCCAGGCCGACAAAGCGTTCCTGGGGGAAAAAGGAGTGTTTCTCCAGCAGGCTAAGCCAGATGGAGTAAGCAACTGGGTACAGCGTCAGGGCTAGAATCAGGGCCAGGGCCGGGGCGATTCCCAGGAACCCTATTAATTGCTGGCGACGTTCAGGCCTGATTATGGAAGTCCGGCCTGCCCGCCGCGCGAAACCGGGCTCAGTGGTGATTATGCTGGATCGGGGTTGCACCCCGGAGGATTGCAGAGATTTAGGTTCGGGATAAGACACGCTATTGCTTGGTTGGAAAAGTGAGCGTAAGATTCATAGCACTCCCGGGCCAGGGACCGGCGCTCAATCGCCCCGGCCCCCGGCCATGGAAAGATTTGCCCACTGAGTCATAGCCCCGCGAAAGGCCTACCACCGCTTGTAACCGAGCTTCGTGATCAATTCCTCCGCCCGGGCCTGGGCCTTAGCCGCCGCCTGTGCCGAGGGCATGCCCCGAACGGCATCCGTCACCATATCCGGAACGATGCCGGACCCAAGGACCTCGAGCCCGAAGGGGAGCTTCAGGTCATCCCAGTCCACGATCAGGGTTGGCTTCGCCTGACCCGTGTCGAAGTAGCGGTACTGCATGTCCTGCCACTCCTTCCACTTGCGCACCATCTCATTGGCCTGATAGGCCGGGTTCGCCCGCACCGACTTGAGAGTTGGCAGGAGGTGGATCGGCACCGTGTGCAGATACTTGATGTAATTCTCCTCCTTGAAGAAGAATTTCAAGAATGCGGCCGCCTCTTCCGGGTACTTCGCGTTCTTGAAGATCATCCAGGGCTCGGCATCGATCTGAGCGGCGGTCTCCTTCCCGGATGGCCCCCGCGGCTTCACCAGCACCCCGAAATGATCGGGATCGGCCATCCCCTTGGGCGCGTACTTCTCTATGTAGCCGGCGCCACGGCCATAACCCTGGTAGAGTATGGCGGCCTTGCCGGTAGCCAGGTTGGCGAAGGTGTCCAGGTACCCATGGCCCAGCCAGCCGGGCGGCAGGGCCGTGGCGCTGAGTTTCTTGTAAAAATCCAGCACCTCGATCACCTGCTTCTCCGTAAAGGTGGGCCGGCCGGTTTTGAGGTCGAAGAGCCGGCCCCCGTTGGCCTTGGTCAATTCTCCCACGGCAATATTGATGAAAAGGCCCACGCCGGGCAGGGACAGGCCGTACCGGGTTACTCGTCCATCCTTGTCCCGCTCCATCAAGGCTTCGGCCATTTTGATAAAGTCATCCCAGGTCTCCGGCGGCTTCAACCCTTTGGTCTTGAAGATGTCCTTCCGGTAGATCAGGAGCGATGTGGCCGCCGAATGGGGGATCCCGTAGTACTTCCCGTCGTGCAAGCATTGCCTCCGAACGGCCTCCCAGATATTATCCCGCCCGATGGCCTCCGCAATATCTTCCTGGTCCCGCAAAAGACCCTTCGCGTAAAATGACGCGCAGGTGACCGCCTGTCCGTGGCTGGCGTCCGGGGGCGCGCCCGCGGCCAGGGCCGCGGTCAGCTTGGCCTCCAGGTCACCCCAAGCCAGAGCTTCTTGCTTTACCGTGATGTCCGGGTGGAGTTTCTCAAAGTCGTTGATGATCTGCTGGAAGGCCGCGACCGATAGGGGCTCGGTCTCCGTGTGCCAGATCCGGACAACCTTCTTCTCGACTCCCCAGGCGAAAGGCGTGACGCCCAGGACCAACGCCAAAAACGCAATCAAAGCTCCCCGTTTCATGATCCTTCCTCCTTCCCGCAGGCTGGCGCTTGGCCACCCCGCTGAGTTTTTATAGATAAGTAAATAAATTGATTTGTCAAGAAAAGATGCGATCTTTATCAAACCCAATTTTCCGATAGGAAAAGGGATGAAGGGAGCTCTGAAGGGACTCATCAAGGTACCTCCAGAAGAGGGTTAAAAAAGAGTTGACAGGGGAGCGCAAAAATGTATACAAAAATGTATCGAAAATTTTCCGCATTTCCAAAATCAGTCTCATTATAATGACCGCCGCTAAGTTGTCAAGCGCTATTTGCACACGGATTTCCGAGGAGGTGGAGGCGGCCATTTTTTTGGTATCAAAATCGATGGGAGAGAGACGTTGGCGGAGATACGAATTTATCCAGAACTGTGTAAAGGGGTTGAAGAGTGTGGCATCTGTGTGGAGATGTGTCCGAAAAAACTCTTTTCGCCCGCGCCGGACTTGAACCGCAAAGGATACCGTCCCCCCCGGGTGACCCAAGCTGAGGTCTGCACCCAGTGCCAGAACTGTATGATCTATTGCCCGGACTTGGCCATCGCGGTGGAGGAGAAAAAAACCGGTAAGAAAGGGAGGAAATGAACGGCCAGCGAGTCCTCACCGGAAAATATTTCATGATGGGAAACGTGGCCTGCGCCGAGGGAGCTATCGCGGCCGGGTGTGAGTTTGCC
>CAYQWO010000037.1:9337-11750 GCA_964421095.1 uncultured Syntrophaceae bacterium | reverse complement strand
GATCACTCCGGCCACCGAGATTGCCAACCGGCTGGCGGAAAGGCTCCCCCAGGTCGGCGGGGTTTTTCTGCAGATGGAAGATGAGATCAGTTCCATTGCCGCCATCATCGGGGCCTCCTGGGCAGGCCAGAAGGTGATGACGGCAACCTCCGGCCCGGGAATTAGCCTGATGCTGGAGAACATCGGCTTTGCCGTGGGCGTGGAGACTCCTTGCGTCATCGTCAACGTCCAGCGGGGTGCCCCCACCACCGGCATGCCCACGGCCGGCGTCCCGGGGGATATGGTCCAGGCCAAAAGGGGCTCGCACGGGGATTACGAAATCATCGGCCTGTGTCCGGCCTCGCCCCAGGAAATGTTTGATCACACAGTCCTGGCCTTCAATTATGCCGAGAAGTACCGCACGCCGGTCTTCATCCTCTCTGATGCCTTTGTGGGGCATATGCGCGAGGAAGTGATCATACCCAAACCCGACGAGATCGAAACCCATTATCGCAAACTGCCCGAGGCGGGGGCGGACCCGGGAAAGATCAGGGGGTTCCTCGACGAAGAGGTGGCCCCCATGCCGATATTCGGCAGAGGTTTCAAAGCGCATGTGACCAGTTCCTGCCATGATGAGTACGGGCAACGCAACCTGAGCGACCTGGCGGCGCTTGACAACTTTGTCCGCAAGCTGAGCAACAAAATTCTTAAGCACAAAGATGAGATTATTTTAGTACAGAGAGATTACGAGGGGATGGAGATCGTTTTGGTCTCCTACGGAGCGGTATCCCGGGCTGCGGCCATGGCTGCCCTCCGGGGCCGGGAAGAAGGGTTGCCGGTGGGAACGCTGCGCCTGATTACGGCCTGGCCTTTTCCCGATGAAGAAATTGAGAGAATGGCCCGAAAGGCCAAAAAGGTGATCGTGCTGGAAAACAACCTGGGGCAGCTTTATCCCTACATCAAAGCGGAGGCCGCCCATCATGCCGATGTATTCTTTATGCCTCCGCCGGTTATCGGCCAGATTCACGATCCGGAAGAAATCCTGAAAAAGATCAAAGAGGTCCTCAGATGAGCGAGTTGGTCCACCCCCTGCATCGTTTTATCCGGCCCTCGGTTACTTCGACGACCATGTGCCCCGGTTGCGGCAACGGCATTGTCATCCAGGCCATCCTGCGGGCGATCGATGAGTTGCACATGGACCTGGATGATTTTGTCTTCGTAACCGGGATTGGCTGTGCGGCGTGGATTCCCAGTCCCTTTTTCAACGCCGACGTTCTGCATACCACCCACGGCCGGCCCATTGCCTTCGCCCTGGGGATCAAGATGGGCCTGCCCGAAAAGAAGGTCATGGTGACCAGCGGGGATGGCGATTTGGCCGCCATCGGCGGCAATCACCTGATCCACAACGCCCGCCGCAATGTGGAGATGGTCGTGATCTGCCTGAATAACAGCATCTACGGTATGACCGGGGGCCAGGCAGCCCCCACCACGCCCATGGGTTTGAAGACGGCGACCACTCCCTATGGAACCTTTGAGAATGCTTTTGACATCTCCAACCTGGTCATCGCCGCCGGCGCTTCCTTCGTCGCCCGCTGGACAACGTATCATCCCCGGCAGCTGACGGCCTCCATCAAGAAAGCGATCCGGAAAAAGGGATTTTCGTTCATCGAGGTCGTTACGCAGTGTCCGGTCCAGTTTGGGAGAAAGACCGGCTCTGGAAGTGCGGTTCAGATGCTTAGAGAATACAAGGAGAAGTCCATTTCGGTGAAAGAAGCCGTCAAGATCCCTAAGGAAGATTTAAGAGACCGGATTGTCGTCGGGGAGCTGGTCGATGAGGAGAAGCCGGAGATGGTTGAGGAAGTCCTGAAGATAAAGAAAATAGCTTCCGGAAAAAAGCCATGAAGCGAACAGAAATCCTGATCGGAGGAGTGGGAGGGCAGGGAGTCATCCTGGCCGGAATCGTGCTGGGCACCGCAGCCACAGTCTTTGATAATAAAAAAGCTGTACAGACTCAGGCCTACAGCTCGGAGCAGCGCGGCGGGATGGCCAGAGCCGAAGTCATTCTTTCCAGTGAGCCCATTACGGATCCCCAGGTTCGCAAACCGGATATCCTGATGGCCCTGGCTGAAGATGCCATTAGCCGTCATCTTCATAAGGTTAAACCTGCTGGTTTGGTGGTAATTGACTCTGACCTGGTAAAGAATGCCCAGCCGGGAGATTACGAGATTCTCGCTCTTCCGGCCACCAGCATCGCCGAAAAGGAGATGGGCAATATTGTGGTGGCCAATTTGATTCTTCTGGGAGGATTGATCAAGAAGACAGCCCTGCTTTCTGTGGATGCTGTGGAGAAAGCCATCGAGATGAACGTGCCTCCGAAAGCGAAGGCCATGAATATCAACGCCTTCCGCCGCGGCCTGGAACTCTTGGTTTAATT
>CAYQWO010000037.1:8157-9237 GCA_964421095.1 uncultured Syntrophaceae bacterium | reverse complement strand
ATTATTGAGGGGTTATTCTTATGGATAAAAATGAAATCCGGCGGGTTTCGTTTGACGATTTAAAGAATTTTTGTAAGCAGGCCTACATGAAAGCCGACGTCCCCCAAGACGAAGCAGAGATCGTGGCTGATCTTCTGGTACGATCAGACCTGCGGGGCATCGAAACTCACGGCGTGACCCGGCTGCCCATCTACATTCAGAGACTGAAGAAGGGGTTTGTGCGGGCCCATTGCCAGCTGACGATCGTCAAAGAAAAAGGACCTACTGCTTTTCTGGAAGCCCACGGTTCCATGGGGCACATTGCGGCGTATCGGGGAATGGAGAAGGCCATCCAGAAGGCGGAAGAGAACGGCATCGGTTTTGTCTCTGTGAAAGACAGCGGCCATTTCGGAGTTGCCGGTCTTTTCCCGATGATGGCCTTAAAGAAGGATTTTATTGGTTACATTGTATCCAACTCGGCGCCCATGATGTTCCCCTGGGGAGGAAAGGAAAGAATCATCGGCAATAATCCTCTGGCCTACGCCTTCCCGGCGGATCAATACCTGCCGGTGGTTCTGGATTTCTCTCTCAGCGTCGTATCTTCAGGTAAACTGATTCTTTGCCGCAAAAAAGGAGAAAAAATTCCCCTGGGCTGGGCGGTGGACAAAGAAGGCGTCCCCACGGAAGACCCATATGAAGGCTACGAAGGAGGGGGCTCTCTTGCTCCAGTAGGGGGTCATAAAGGATATGGGCTCGTTCTGGCTCATGAGATGCTGACCGCAGTTCTAACCGGAGGTAAATGGACAAAGAATATAAAAAGCCTTTACGAAGAAGACCCTTCGAGAATTCAAGGAACCTGCCACTCTTTCATGGCCCTCGACCCCGACTGCTTCATGGGCCGTGAAGAATTCAAGAAGAATGTCGATCGCTACATCAAAAGCATCAAAGAGAGCGCCAAGGCTAAAGGCGCCCAAGAGATTCTCGTGCCTGGAGAGCCAGAATATCGAACCGAAACTCAGTTCCTCCAGGATGGAATTCCTCTCGCTCCGAATACGGTAAAAGAAATAACCACCTTGGGTAAATCTCTGGGGCTTTCCCTTG
>CAYQWO010000037.1:0-8057 GCA_964421095.1 uncultured Syntrophaceae bacterium | reverse complement strand
GAACATGAACAGCTTGGTAAGATGGACACCCATGGATGTGGTAATACCCCGGAGCTTTTTCCGGAGTTTTTGGGATACGGATATTGATGACGTTTTTGAAAGTTTATTTGAACCCTCTGCCCTGAAGAATTTCAACTGGGCCCCCAGGGTGGAGAGCTACCGCAAAAACGGAACCTACGTGGTGAAAGCGGACCTTCCGGGAGTGGAAGCCAAGGATATTCAGGTGACCCTGGAGAATGGATGCCTGACCATTAAGGGCGAACGGAAAGTGGACAAGGAAGTAAAAGAGAAGAAGGTGGAGTGCAGGGAAGTTTTCTACGGTTCCTTTGAGCGCTGCATTCCCGTTCCGGAAGGCCTGAAGACAGACGGGGTCAAAGCCAAATACCGCGATGGGGTTCTGGAAGTGACCATTCCGGTGGAAGAGAAGAACCCGCCCAAGAAGATCGAAGTGGAAGAATCGAAAAACTAAACCTTACATTGAAGGTGAATAACAAACAGGCCGGTCTAATTCGGCCTGTTTTTTTTGATTGTAGGCTTTGGATAGGCCTCGAATTTTTTTCGGACAATCCACCGGCTCATCGGCAAGCCATACCAGGCCTTCATGTTCATGATTGAAGCGATTGAGAAGGCTAAATCAACCAAAGCCGGGGAGGTGATCAAAGGCTGGGAGGGCATGAGCTACGATGCGCTGATTGGGCGGATGGTCATGAGGGCTTGTGATCATCAAATCGTACCTCCCATCCCCATCGCTGAAGTTCTTCCCGGGCCGGGTCCCTATTACAAGTTTCCCTTTGTCGGAAAGCCCAATATGATTCCAGCTGAGAAAGGAGCAGTCCCACCCTCAGAGACCGGGAACCCAAGATGCAAATAATGGATGGAATGTGAAAAGGATGGTGGACGGAAGCTGCCATCCCTTTTTTGTTGGCGTGCCCAGCAGGGCGCCCTTACCTTTACCCCCCTGCCTGAGGGAGCAGAAAATAGACCTCTTCTTCTAAAAGGGGTTCTTCAAGGATCTCGAGGTCGCGCTCCTTTCCCCGGATGAAGAGGGTGGGAGGGAAAATTTTCTTTTCCCGATCCCAAATTTCTGAGGGCAGAAGGGCTCCATATTGATTTCCCAATTCTGCGAGTAGGTCTCTAAGGGTTGGGGTTCCTGGAAGATCGAGCTCGGCCACATCCATCCGGAAATATTTCGCCAAGATTCCCAGAAAATGAACTTTGATTTTCAAATGCTTCCCCTCAGGTGAAAGCCAGGGTCTTTCCCTGGGCCGCCTGAACCATGCCTTCCACCCTTTCTCCAAACTCCCGGAGGCATTCCTCGGCCTCTGGCCAGCGTTTTTGCCGCTCTTCCTCTGAACGGGCGGCAAGGTCTGTTAGCAGGCCTTGCAGCTTCTGGGCGCTTTCCAGAACAATGGAGGCGCTGTTAGCGCCTTTGGGAGTCTTGAAAAAGACCCGATCCATCATATTTCCGATGGTGACTCTTTGGTCCTCCAGCGTCTTGATGAAATCCGCCTTCTTTGTGCCCTCGCCCACAGTCTCCACCAGGTTTTGGCCTTTTTTCAACAGTTCGATTGCTTGCATCAAATATTCTTTGCCGGTCACGATACCCTCCCCAAATGCTCAGCTGGAGGCCCAGAGCTAAGCGCTTCGCGATTTTCAGGCCATGGCTTCTTGCACTGCTTTTCTCAATTGCTTTTCGAAATCTTCAAAAGAAGTTTCCTGGTAGCCCAGGATTTTCTGAGATTCTGCGGTATCGTACCAATCAAACCAGCCGGGCTGCCTCTGAAATTTCTGAATGGCCAGGGAAAGGTCCAGGGCCCGGCAGAAGGCAGTGACAAAATCTTTTCCGTACATCTGCCATCCCTTTCCCCCGGCGATGTTAAATATTTTCCCCCGGGACTCTGATTTCCCCATGGCTTTGACCAGGGCTGTTACCAGATCGCCAATGGCGATCATTTCCACCCTCTGACCCGGCTGAAACTGCCAGACTTCCGGGGGGTCCATGAAAGCCGGGATGGAGATGCCGCTGATACGCAAAATTGTGTAATTTATTGTTTGCTTCTGGAGGCTCTCTTCACAGCGGATTTTGGACTCAGAATAATTGTCAGAAGCTTGGAGGGGATGATCCACTCCAACCGGCGGGGTTTCTTTGCTCGTATCCCCGTAAACAGAGACCGAAGATGAAAAGATCAAGCGCGGCTCAAAGGAGAGTTCTTGCCTGGCCCGCAGCAGATTTTCCGTCCCCTGGACATTGACCTGCAACGTTCTCTCCCGATCCTTCTCGCTGGCCGGAGGTAGGATGGCAGCTAAATGGAAGATCACATCCATGCCGATTACGGCGAGGCGGAGAGCGTCAAAATCCAAAAGATTTCCTTTGATTATCTCGATGCCCCGGGCTTCATGGAGGCAAAAGTCAGCCTGGGGGAGGTCGAAAACGCGCAGGCGGTGGCCCTCCTGGAGCAGCTTCTGCGACAAAGCAGTACCCAGATTTCCTGCACCCCCTGTGATGAGAATGTTGGCCAAGGAATCTTTTCTCCTGAGAAAAAGGTTTCCGCCCTCAGCGATCAGCATTTAGCTGAAGGCTGAGAGCAGATCGCTGAAAGCTATTTATTTCGGAAGGTCCGGGATCAGCTCTTCCAATCCGATCTGTCTCAGGCGTTCTGGTGTGGGTACGCCTTTTTCATCCCAGCCGATGACCCGGTAAAAATCCCTAATCTGGTAATCGATGTCCGGAACCTTGCCAGCGTGTCCGCCCTCCTTCGTGGGCTCAAGCAAGCGTGGAGGCAACCGGTCATCCTTACCGGTAATGCCGGCGCGCAGGTTGTAAACCCGCATTAAGTTGATGATCCGCTCCCCTATGGCCACAATTTCCTGGGCCGTGTAATTCTGCCCGGTGCAGGCGCCCATTAGAAACCCGATAACGGAAGGCTGCAGGCCGAGGGCCGCGAACAGGCAAGTGACCAAAGAATTGATCACTGTGCTATGGCACTGGGCGGCCTTGGCCGCCAGGCCTTTGCCGTCTTTATCGAAGCGGCCCTGCAAATGCCGGATCCCTCCTTCGGGGAGGATAATCCCCATTTCAAAGATATATGGAATCCCCTGCAAATGGCAGGCCCCGCGGGGGCCGGTAGCGTAGTTAACGGCCATGGAGAAGAAAGCCCGCGGGTCGTGCATGGGGACTTCCATTCCTTTCACATGAACGGCGTAATGCTCGCTCCCCTGCCCCAGTTTTTGCGCGGCCTTACGAGATCCCTCACCCAGAAGCTCGCCAATCCTCTTTTTTTGACCCATGAGCTCGACCATCTCGATCATGGCCTCCGGGTCGCCCCAGGTGAGTTTAATTCCTCCCGTGTCTTTTGTCGTGATAACCCCTTTCTCGAATGCCTCCATGGCGAAAGCAATGGTGCAACCCACGCCGATGGTGTCCATTCCGTACTGGTTGCAGAGATGCCCGGCGTAGGCCACAGCGTTGAGGTTGTCGATTAGGCACATACTGCCCAGGGCACCCAGGGTTTCATATTCTGGCCCGCCCCCTTCGAAGGCATACTTAGGCTCCTCTACTTTAACCCAGCGGGCGCACCGGATAGGGCAGTTCCAGCAAGCTGCATGGGGCTTTAAGATGGTGTCCATCATCTTCTTGCCCCCCAGGTTAATGCAGCCTTCAACCCATTCCCCTTGTTGCCAGTTTTTGATGGGAATGTCCCCGGGAACCCACATCGTATCCATGTTATTGGCCGTTCCGTATGTGGAGAGCATGGCGATGGTGGGATGGGCGGTTACCGAGGTGGCGACTTTACGGGCGATTTCGTTGTAAACGAACTCGTTGGCCAGTTCTACTTTGCGGCTGCCGCGCACGGCAATGGCTTTCAAGTTCTTGGAACCCATCACCGCCCCGTTGCCGCCCCTCCCAGGAGCCCGGCCTTCATCGTTGATGATGCAGGAGAGGAGTACCTGTTTCTCTCCTGCAGGACCGATGCAGGTCACCCGGATCTTCTGATCCCCCAGTTCTTTTCGGATCAGATCCTGGGTGGCCAGGGCATCTTCTCCCCAAAGATTGGAGGCGTCCTTAATTTCAACCTGATCATCCTTTATGAATAGATAAACCGGCTTGGGCGATCTTCCTTCGATAATGATTCCATCATGCCCCGTGTTTTTAAACTCCATTCCCCAGTAGCCCGATGAGCTGCCGTTGACCATGATGTCTGTGAGAGGAGATTTGGTGACCACCACGTACCGGGCGGTTGTGGGGAAGCGGGTCGCGGTCATCGGCCCGGTCATGAAGATCAGCTTGTTTTCGGGTCCCAGAGGATCGACGGTGGGGGGAACTTCGTTATACAAAACTCGGGCGCCGTAGCCTGCTCCGCCCAGGTACTGGGTGGCGATGCGGCTGTCCAGTGGTTCCTCGGTAACCTTTCCTCTGGAAAGGTCCACACGCAAGATCTTTCCCATGAATCCTTTGGCCATTTTACCTCACCTCCTCGAAGTTGACTTCTGGCGACCGTTTAAACCCCTCTTTGGGCAGCCAGTGTTTCTTGCGGTAGAAGCGTCCCGTGGTTAAACCCGCCGGACGGCGGTCGAGCATGTAAGGTGTAAAATCTTCTGGTGGGGTGAGCTTTACGAGCTCATAGGCCTTTGTTCCCAGGCCGACCTTTTCCCCTACGTTGCATTGAATGTTTTGGCTGGCGCCCACAAAGGAGCCGGCAGCAGAAAATTTTTCCGATCCCGGAAACATCACGCCCATCTCTTCGGCTTTGGAACCCGGAACCCCAAAGGAAAGAGTGGTCAAATCCAAAGTGGCCCGGTCTATGGCCACTGGGTCATAGGAAGCGAGGACCCCCAGGTTGGGAACCACGCTGCGGTCGCTGAAAGGAACGCAGTCGCACCAGGGGGACATGTCAATGGCGAGGTTGATGAAGGCCATTTTTTCTTTTCCAACTACCTTAGTGACCGCCAGGGCCGAGTCGGCGATGGCTACGGCCAAGGCCTCGAAAAAGCCCTCAGTGGGTAAAACCACACCGCACATCACCTGATGGGCGCAGGCTAAACAGCCGGTGCATTTATCCCGGTCCAGCTGGATGTGAGGTTTGTTATCTGCTTGGAGCGTAAAGGCATTCTCCGGGCATACCGTTTGGCAGAGCGTCCACTGGGGGCACTCTTTTCCAATGCAAAGATGGGCGTAGTAAGGGCGCTGGTGAAGCCCGTATTTGGGATGGCGGCTCATGTGGCAGTTGTATTTCCCCCGGCGAGAGACCGCTCCAATGCCGATATTTTTTATGGCTCCGCCGTAAATTCCCAGGGGATGGCCCTTGAAGTGGGAGAGGACCACCATGTAGTCGGCCATAAAAATTCCCATGGCCACGTACTGCTCTTTGAGGATCATACCCTCGGGAAGGTCCACGTGAACATCGTCCAAACCCAGGAAACCGTCGGCGATGATGATCGGGCAGCCGATAACGCCGGGTTCATACCCGTTCCGATGAACCGTATTCAGATAATCCACGGCCGTTGTGCGGGTGGGAAAAGGCGTGTAAGGGACCGTAGTCGTGTCCACGGCGAAAGGCACAGCCCCCAACCGTTTGATTTCATCAGCCAGTGCCCGGACATAAACCGGGCGAAGGTAGGAAGTGTTGTTCCATTCTCCCATGTGAAGTTTCATGGCTACGTGGTCCCCGGCCTTGATCTTCTCCGGAATGCCAGCGCCCTTGAAAACCTCCACCATCTTGATCACCAAGCTATCTTGGGCGCCTGCGGCTCGGTCATCCATGTACCAAACCTTCGATCGCTCACCCATGGCCAAACCTCCTTTTGCAGAAGTATTTCAGAATATGACTTACAAGTGCAGGGGCGGTTACCTCTGAAAAAGTTAGCAGAGCAGCCTCGAGGGGGAAATATTCTGCTTCGTTGACCACCCTTTTTAAATTTTCCAGAAACTTGATTACTATTTCCCCCCAAGAAAGTCAAATGCTATTTTCCGCCTGGGCCTGATTTGGACGGAAGAATTACCATGAGATCCCCTCTCTCGTGAATCGGGCAGATAGAAAATAGGAATTGACATTGAATTTTTATAAATGATAATTTTTCAGGGGAAGCCTATAACTGCTTCCCGTAACGCGGGCACTTAATGAATGCAGGCTAATAGAGAGGAGGTTTTGAAAGATCATTATCGGAATAAAGGCAGATTTAGGGTGGGAATCAAAAGAAAGGAGGTAACATGAGAAAAGTTCCGAAAAGGAAAGTTGCCATTGTGGGAGCTTTCACGACTCCCTGCCGGGGTCGCTGGCTTTCCAAGACCATCTGGGAACTTGCCCAGTGGGCTGTCTCGGGAGCGCTACGCGACGCCAAGCTGGACATGTCCAGGATTGAGGCCGGGGCGATCGGGTTGTACAATGACATCTTTGCCCGGCAGGCGATCCCGGAAAGCTCCTTCCTGGGCCATATGGGACTGGCCTTCAAACCTCTGGTGAGGGTGACAAATGGCGGGGCCACCGGGATCTATACTTTCATGGTTGCGCACGACATGGTGGCTGGCGGGCGATACGACATTGTACTTTGCATCGGCGCCGAAAAGGCCACTGACTGCTATGACTTTATGAGTGAAACCCAGACCCCTGAGGTGGTTCAGACGATCGCTTGGTCCTGGGATCCGCTCTTTGAACGGGATATGGGCGCAACGGCCTCCGATTCTTACGCGGAAGTAATTCTTTCGTATATCGACCATTATCCCGATGATCTCAAAATGGCTGTCCGGGGAGAACTCCTGCGCATCCTCTGTGAACAGGCCAAGAACAATCCGAATGCTCAGCGGCGGGATGAAATCGTCACCCCCGAAAGAGTAGAAAATTCTCCCTGGATCATCGAGCCAGCCTTCAAAAAACTGGAGACGTGCGTCTATACAGAGGGTGCCTGCGCCCTGATTTTTGCCGCCGAGGGTGTGGCCGAGGAAATTTGCAGGGATGCCGGGAATCCACCTATTTGGATTGAGGGCCTGGGGTTTGCCAATGAGCCTTACTGGTGGGGAATCAAGCATCCGCACAAACTGCCAGCCCGGATCGAATCCGACCACCTGGCGGCCCAGGCCGCTTATGAAATGGCCGACATCGGCCCCGAGAAGATCGATGTGGTCGAGCTGCACGATGCCTTCCTGCCGCAACTGGAAATTACCATGGCCGAGATGGGTTTTGTTCCCATGGGCCATGCGGACGACTTGATCGAAAAGAAGATCATGGCTCCCCATGGTCGGCTGCTGGTCAACCCCTCCGGGGGGTTGATTTACGGTGGGCATTTCGTCGGCGGCAGTAATATGTTCTCTGCCTGGTCCGCCAGACGGGAGATGATTCGGAGGAACCTTGAATATGGCCTTGTTCACGGGACCGGAGCTTCTTCCGCGCAATACGGCGGCGCCGCAGTTTTGCGAAGGGGGGTGAGCTGATGGAAAAAATGATGACCAAAAAGGGAGAATATGTGATCCCTCTGGAAGCGATCCCGGAGGTGATGAGCCGGATTTCGATATACCCAGAGGACAAAGCGGTTTGTGTGGAGCGGACCGAGTCCATGTGGACCACCTACTGGGCCAGTGCGGGGGAAGTTTCCCCATTCTTTCTGGCGGTGATGAAGGAAAAGAGAATCACCGGGGCCAGATGCCCGAAATGCCAGATGGTCATCTGCCCGCCCTACATGACTCGCTGCCCGGTTTGCCAGAATGAAGATAAGAGTTTGGTCGGGCTGGAAATGGGGATCGAAATGCCGCAGGTCGGCTACATGCTCGCCACCCCTTCCATTACCGTCTTTGCCAACGCCCGCTTTGCCCGGTATGCCCCCTTTGGCCGGGGCCGGGTCATCCTGGGAGAGTCCCAGTCAGCTCTGCCCGTGCAGGTTTTTACCACGACCGGCTTCTTGAAACCGGGCATCTTCCAGGCAGGGACGAAAGTAAAAATCGTCTTCCGAAAAAACCGCAGGGGTTTCTCCACGGATTATTTTGCCGTTCCCCTGGAAGAAGTGCCCGAAAAACTCCGGAATAAGAATGGCCTCGAAGAGACGGACCTCAAGTGGCAGACTCTTAA
>CAYQWO010000036.1:0-14416 GCA_964421095.1 uncultured Syntrophaceae bacterium | reverse complement strand
GGATTCCGCCGCCCGTGTCCGTCACCTCAATTTGTATGACTTCACGTTCATCCCGGCGCTGGATGGAGGTCTTTACTTCTAAATTTCCATCTTTTCCCATCGCCTGGATGGCATTGACGAAAAGGTTCAGAAAAACTTGTTTCATCTGCTGCGGATCGCTAAACAGGGGGCGGAGATTTTGAGCCAGCTCTTTCGCCACCGAGATATTCCGCTCTTGGAATTCCCCCTCGAGAATGAAAAGCGTATCCTCGATAATGCGATTGAGGTCGTGGTAGTCAAAAGAAGTGGAAGGTTCTTTGGAAAAAGCCAGAGTCTCATTGAGAATGGCCTCGAGCCGCTTTACTTCTTTAATCAGGATGCGCATGTACTTCTTTTCCGGCGAGTTCTCCGGGAGATTGCGGTCGAGCCGCCGGGCGAACCCTCCGATGGAGACTAAGGGGTTTTTGATCTCGTGGGTGATGGAGGCGACAACTTCTCCTAAGGCAGCCATCTTCTCGGACTGGATGAGGCGGCTTTGGGTCTGGAGAAGTTGGGTGTTCATCTCTTGCAAATTACTGTAGAGGCGGGAGTTTTCGATAGCCAAGGCCGCCTGATTGGCCAGCAAGGTCAGAAAACCCATGTCGGCAGAGGTAATGGGACGCCCACTAAAAAGGTTGTCGACAGCAATGAGTCCGATGATTTTTTCTTTGGCGATGAGGGGAACGGAAGCGAAAGCCTGGCTACCAAACCAGCCAAGAATTTTAGGGTTAACCTCGGGGTCTGAGGCGGCATCTTCCACGTTGAAAGAACGACCCTCCCGGATTGTTCGGATTAAAATCGATTGTCTCTCCGTCAGGGGAATCCGCACCCGTCGAACCCGCAGGTCGTAGGGGGTTTTTTCCATTTCTTCTGGAGGAACCCAGTCGGGCGAAAAAATATTGTGTTCCTTGAGCTTCTGCCGCCAACGATCCGCCTCCTCGCGGTCTCTGGCCCCCACGCCCATCATTCCTTCGAGAACGTTTTCTTTCTCATCGACCAGGAAAAGGGCTGCCCGGTCAAAACCCTTTTGATTTCCCAAAGTCACGGATATGAGAATGATCCGCAGAAGCTGGTCCAACTTGGTGGTCGTTAGCATGGAACGAGAAACATTGTAGAGCAGGGAAAGTTCCTGGACGGCGGCCTCCTTATCTCTCGCCAAAATCTCGGTCCGTTGCAGGATGATGGCATTCTCAATGGCATTGGCGATTTGTGAAGCCATGGTCGAAAGGAGGTCCTTATCCTCTTCGTCGAAGACTTTCCTCGGATATCCTTCCTGGAGGTTGCTGAAAAGAGCGAGTGTTCCGATGGTCTTGGATTTGAAAATCAAGGGTACACACACGACCGAAGAAATTCTTTGGGGAAATTTTTCGAAAGAAAATTGAGACGGGGTCACGTCCGGGATCAGAAGCGGCTCGCCGGTCAGGGCCACGACTCCAGCCACGTCTTCGCCTAACTGAACGGGGTTGAGCGACCGGGCCCCCTCTTCGAGCCCGAAAGAAGAGACAACTTTCAGCACGCCCCCTTCTTCATCGAGTAGGCGCAGGATGCTGCCATCTGCTTGCAGAAGCTTGGCACTACTCAGCGTAATCCGATTCAGCAACTCCCCCAATTCCGAGGTGGAGCTGATGGCCATGCCGATGGTATGAAGGGTGGTCAATTCGGCAATGCGCTTTTTCGCCTGTAAAGAAAACTGGGCGCTGCGGATGGTGCCGGCTAGTTGGCGACAGATCACCGGCAGAAGGGAGCTTTCTTCTACAGAAAGTTGCCGGGATTGTTCTCCCAGGAGAGCCAGGACGCCATAAAGAGAAATGTCATCGAAGATGGGGAAAGAAGCCAGAAAATTAAAGGGGGCAAAATTCGCCGAAATGGGGAAGTTCCATGAGAAGAGCTGCGAGGCATCGTCGAGAATTATGGGGACCCTCTGCAGAGCACAAGCTCCCAGGGGTCCTTCGTCAACTGAAAAACTTAATCCTTTGGGTAACGCCGGATGGCTTCGATTGCAGAACTTCAAAAATAGCCGACCCTGTTGGGGGTCCCAGAGGAAAAGGGCGCACAGGGGAACGGAGAAGATCAGGGCCAGGGTTTCCACCAGGTTCGTCAACCGACGTTCGGCGTCCACAGAGGCATGGCAAATTTCGATGATTTTGGACAAAATTTCCTGGGTGTTCATCTTCCCGCAGTTCTGGCTTTTTTCTTCACGAGCGTCTCTTGGTAAACCTGCAAATATTCCCCGGCCGATCGTTCCCAGGAAAAGTCTGCGGACATCCCCCGGATCATCAGCTTTTCCCAGAGGGGTCGGTCCCTATAAACTTGCAGGGCGCGCTTGATGGCCTCCAGGAGGCAGTTGCCCGCATAGTCCCGGAATTTAAATCCATTCCCTTCGGCATTCAAAGGGTTAAAATCCTGAATCGTGTCATCCAGTCCCCCAATGGCTCGAACGATCGGAACCGCGCCGTATTTCAGGCTGTAGATTTGGTTCAGTCCGCAGGGTTCGTAGCGGGAGGGCATGAGGAACATATCTGCCCCGGCCTCGATCTTGTGGGCTAGGACATTATCAAAAGCGATCTTGACCCCGAGCTGCTGAGGATATTTCTTCCGGAGGTTTTCAAAAAGCAGGTGGTATTGCTCCTTCCCCGTACCTAAGAGAATGAATTGCAGCCCTAGATCCACCAGCTCCTCAATGGTGACGGCGATGAGGTCGAAGCCCTTTTGCTCATCCAGGCGGGAGATCGTCCCGATGAGCGGAATCTCTTCATTCACAGTGAGGCCAAACTCCTGCTGCAAATCCGCCTTGCAAGCTCTCTTTCCTTTTAGGTCCGTAGGGCCGTACCGTTCTTTGATGAAGGGATCGTTTAAGGGAGACCACTCTTCGTAGTCTACCCCGTTGAGGATGCCGTACAGGTCCCCTTTACGGTCCCGGAGCACTCCATCTAAACCTGCACCAAATTCCGGGGTTTGGATCTCTTCCATGTACTTCCGGCTGACTGTGGTGACGGCATCGGCAAAAACGATCCCGGCTTTCAGGAAATTGATCTTGCCGTAGAATTCCAATGCCTGAGGAGTAAAAAGCTCCCAACCCAGGTTGGTCAATTGCATGTCGTAATGCCAGAAAAGTCCCTGATAGCCAATATTGTGGATGGTAAAGATCGAAACCGCCTGCTTCACAGAAAGGGAGTTTCGGTAGAGCGTCTTGAGGTATACAGGAGCGAGGCCCGTTTGCCAGTCATTGCAATGGATGATGTCTGGGTTTAAGTCCAAGGCCAGGGCCGCCTCCACGAGGGCCCGCGAAAAAAAGGTGAAGCGCTCGGCATTATCTTCGAAGTCGCCGCTGGGCGTTCCATAGAGTTGGTCGCGGTCGTAGTAAGCGTCCTTGCGGATGAAAATGGAGTGGAGGTTGGGTGCTGATTCGGCAGAATAGACCTCGGCCGCCTCTACCCTGCGGGCAATGGGAACCTTTAGCAAGATTCCGGTTTTGGTGAGGTGGAAGCGTTTTTCATCTATCGGACGGTATTTGGGGAGAATGAGGAAAACTTCATGACCCATCTGCGCCAAGACCCTGGGGAGAGAGCCGGAAACATCCGCCAAGCCGCCGGTCTTGACAAAGGGAACCGCTTCCGAAGAGGCGAACAGGATTTTCATCATTCTTCTCCCGAGGCGGTCAGTTCTCGAAGAAACTTAGCCGCCTCTTCAGGGGGCGTGGGGTTAATGAAAAAACCTGAACCCCACTCGAATCCGGCGAATTTGGTCAGCTTGGGGATGATCTCGAAATGCCAATGGTAATATTCCAGGTTTTTTTCCTTAAAAGGCGTGGTATGCAGGGTAAAATTGTAGGGAGGGAAATTCAAAGCTTTTCCCAGCCGTCGTAAGGTTTCCGAGAAGATCATTCCCAGAGACTGAATTTCATGCACGTAACTTTCTTCGAAAAAGGAGTTGTGGCGTTTGGGAAGAATCCATGACTCAAAGGGAGAAAAGGAAGCAAAGGGGCTAATGACGATAAATTCCGCATTTTCCAGGATCACCCTTTCTCCCTGCTGGATTTCTTGCCGGATGATGTCGCAGAAGATGCATCGTTCTTTGTAATTGTAATAGTCTTTCGCTCCAGACATCTCTTCTGCTACTAAGTGGGGGACAATGGGGAGAGCGATCAGCTGGGAATGAGGATGTTCCAGGGTGGCCCCGGCGGCCTCACCATGGTTCTTGAAGATCATGGCGTAGCGCAGGCGCAGGTCTCTTTTCAAGTCCATCATGCGGGCCCGGTAGGCCCAGAGAACCTCCTCCAGCTCTTTCGCCGGAAGAACCGATAGGGATTCCCCGTGATGGGGAGTTTCGATGATTACCTCGTGAGCGCCGATCCCGCCCATTTTATCATAGAGCCCGACGCCTTCCCGGTTCAAGTCTCCCTCCACGCGCAGGGCCGGAAATTTATTGGCGACCACCCGCAGACGCCATCCTGCCCCGTTGGGCGGACTTCCCTCCTGGCGGAAAGCCAGAATTTCCGGGGGAGTCTTATCCTCGTTTCCCGGGCAAAAAGGGCAAAAGGAACCTTTGGAATTGGTCTTCTCCAGCAAAAAATCGGACGGTCTTCTTCCCCGTTCCGTAGAGATAATCACCCACCGACCCGTGACCGGATCTTTCCGTAACTCTGACATTCCATCCTCTCGCCAGAACTTTTCGGTAAAATCTTCTCGACCTAAATTCCTCCGCAAAAAAGGGAGAAAATCAATCGCTTTGTTTCTCCCGGCTTCAAGGAGAATTGCCAGTGGAAAAGGAGAACCGTGCCCTGGTAGGTCTTTTCCGGGCCGCTTTCCGATTGAGAGATAGTCTCCAGGGGAAAGCGCCAAACCTGACCGGCGGGGACGACGTCCATGGACACTTGGAAGCCCATGGATTCATCCCGCAGGTGCACACTTTCCAATGCGGGTAGAACCCCGTGGCTGATCATTCGCCGGTCGCCCACCTTCAACCCGGGAAACATAAAATAGCGCTGCGGATCATTTCCCGCAAGCAAGGTCAAGCTTATTTCGACGCCGAACCAAAGGCTGGATTCAGCGGCGCTGCGATTGACGATTTCGTACTCTACTTTCATTCCAGCCTTGTCCCGGTGAAAAAGAAACCGCTTGTAAATATCGATCGGCACCTTTCCTTCTCTTTTAAATAGGCCTCCACTGCGCTGCAACAGAATCGCCAATTCCTTCGAGCTTTCTAATTCTTTCACCTCGAGCAAGTCATAGGGCTGATTGACGAAATCCCCCAATTCCGGATACTGACAGCGATGGAACTGCTCGAAGGTAGTATCTTCTCCAAAGAAATGATCCAGAAAAGAATAGCGGGTGTACCAGTCGTACATCAAGGCCTCTCCCAGTCCCTCTTCCTTGGCCAGGGAAGCAGAACCCCAAGGGGACTTCTTCAGCTTTCGGTGGTAGGCCTCGGGTCTGCGGGTCAACACGTTCGTGAGGTTAAATTTTTTTGGCCGGTAGTCCATCTCGATCAGAGACCCGCCGTAGTTGGGCTTCAGGATGGCGCCCATTTCGGGACTGGCGATCAAGATTTCGGGTTCCAGGTCCTTATCCAGGTCATAAATTTCATGAACCAGGTATTTTTCCGTTCCCCATTGGGCGATTTCGGCTAAACGTTCAGCGATGATGAGGTTTTGGTAGACGTTATGGCGCAGGAAATTGAAATAGAGGCCACCAAAGAGGCCATGCCAGTAAGCGTCGCCGACCTGTCCTTTCCAGAGGGCCTCCAGCGCCGGAGGCACGGGCAGATCTTTTTCTTTTCCCGGGGCCGGATGGGTTTGGAGAGATCGGTGGACCTTCTCGCTGACATAAAGCATCTTTTTGTGCATGTGATTGCTTTCGGCGTATTTCACCAAAAAATTCTCCCAGGAGCCACCCCGCAGGAAAGGCTTGTATTTTTCGTAGCGCCCCTCCTGTTTCAGTTGATCGACCATGTCCTCATGACCGATTGCCGTTACCGCGGGAAGGGCCCAGGCCATCATCTCATCGTACGAAGCCGGTGGAAGGTACGCTCTGCCCTGGGGGGGAAATTTTTCCAAGTACTCGCCGAAGGTGAGCATATGGATCCATTCAAGGTTCTCTGCGATCCGGCCGACGAATTTTTCCAGCCATTTTTCTTCATAGACCCACCCGTAGGTTCCCGGCCAAAGCCCGAATTTTTCTCCGTCATCCGCGTAAGCAACCGCCAGGTTGCCGGAGTCTGAGGCCCAGAAGCGCAGGGCTTCGATCGTCTCTTCGGGAGGTCGAAAGGGGATCGCATAGCGCAGGCGTTTGTTGATGGGAAAGATGCAAAGGGTGAAGCCTTCATATTCAGTGACGTAGTGTCCAAACATATCCTCGTCCGAAAAGCCGGCGTAGCGGAAGTGAGCATCATCCACGATGGTGTATTTTAAGCCTGAGGGGGCAATCGTTTTGGGCAAGGTGGGCACCCAGACTCTTTCCGGCAGCCAGAAACCCTGGGGCCGGGCGTTCAGTTTTTCGCCGAGATACTGGCTGAGGAGGTCAATTTGACCCACCGCATCTTTTGGCGGAATGAACGGGAGCAAGGGTTCGTAGAAGGCCCCACTCAGGACTTCCACTTGGCCCCGGGCTATCAGGGCGCGTAACCGCTGCAGAAACTCCGGACGGTTTTCTTCGAACCATTCCAGCAGAGAACCGCTGTAGTGGAGAGAAAGCCGGAATTGCGGATATTTCTCTAACATGGCCAAAAAAGGTCCATAGCAATTTTTCCATCCGGTACAGAAAACTTCCTCAAAGTTGCCCGCAGGCTGGTGGTTATGGACGGCAAAAAGCAAGTTGATCTTTTTCATCCCCGCACCCGATTTTGCTCCATTAGACCTGCCAGAAGCTGCTTTCAAAATCTCGATCTGGGATGATGATGGAAAGAAATCCGCTTCGAGGATATCGCTCCACTTCCAGGTCTTCTTTCTCCACTTGTAAGTAAAAATTCACCCTTTCCTGCGGATGGACCCGAAGCTCTGCAAAGGGGATGGATAGCTCGACGATCCGATCGCTCCGAATGCTGGCGAGCCGTCTGGGCGGCGGGGCGTGGCCATCCGAACGGTGGACAAGAGTGAAGAACGGTTCTGTTCCTTCCGCAAACTTGACGGGGAAAGTGATTTGCCAATCCTGGGGGGTGGTAAAGTGAATGCTGAATTGTAGCCCCTCAAGATGGTTGCGGTTCCGGAAGATGGGGTCGATGCGCAAATAAAATCGCTCCAGGTCAAACCCATAGTAAATACCCGAGATAAACCCTTCGCCGCGAAACATAGACCCACGGGAGTACTGGGCCGCGAAATACCCGGCTTCCCGCCATTCGTAAAAATGGGTAACCCGGCCGTCGATGACCGGGGAGATCAGCCCTACCGGTTCCACCGTTGGTTTTACCTCGTGGGGCAAAATAATGGGGTTCTTGAGGTAATCGGGCACCTCAGCGCCCAGGAGCAGGTGTACGTGGGCGAGGTGCAGACGAAAGAGACGGTCGAATTCTTCATCGTTATCACTGTGAAAATCGTCCCCGTACCACCAGAACCAATCACTACCCTCGGCGACGTAGACCTCCTCCCAGGCTTGCTGCCAAATCTGTGGTGGAAGTGCTGGCATGGTCTCAGAAGCCCTCTGCAAAAAGGTGCGCGTCCTCCGCAAGCATTCCCAGGCCTGATTATCTTCCGGAGATCCGATCCAGATCCTGAAATTTTGCTCGATCCAGGAGCCGGTATGGAGTCGATCCAGAGTTTCCCGAGGAGGATAAGTCTCCAAGAATTCCCCGATTTTGACTGTGGGCAGGCTGGCTTCCCGGGAAAGGCTCTCATAAAGAAGGCGCAGGAAACTGCGCCCCCCGTCTGGATAATACTCCCAGGGGTTTTCGCCGTCCAGGGCAATGAGAACCAACGCCCCTTCGCGGGTTCCGGAAAGGGAATTCTGGATGTTTTTTAAATGCCTCAAGAGGTCACTGGCCGAAGATTGGGGAGAGTTTTTGGCGTACGTGAAACCGATCAAATCAGAAAGATTCCGGTCCCGGAAGACCATAGCAACTTCCGCTCCCTGGTGTCTGCCGCGGTAGGGTTGGTAAAGGTGGGGGCGCCCTGCCTCCGGGGGAAGAGATTTAAACAGGATTCCTTCATCGGAAGCCATCCAGCGGATTCCAGCCCGGTGGATGATCGGGATCAATTCCGGAGAAACCGAACCTTCCGGGGGCCAAATTCCCCAAGGGTCCTTTCCGAAAAGGCTGTGATAGCAGGCGACCGCTTTCTGAACTTGGGCTCCAGCGTCCTCCGGGTAGGAAAAAGGGATGGGCAAGGAAGCCTGGGGCATTGCTCGGGAGGCATGCGTGGAATCGATCAGGATCGGAAGAATGGGATGGTAAAAAGGGCTGGTGGTAATCTCTATCTGTCCCCGGGATTGGGCGGAATAGTAAAGGGGAATTACCTCTTTCAGGATTTCAGATTGGATCTTGAGAAGCTCCTTCTTGTCAGACTCTGAAAAAGACCTTCCTTTTTTCAAAAGCTCACGGATGCTCTCCTTTTTCTCCCGGGCCCGGTGTCCCATCCAAGCAAGGTTGAACCAGACCTGGAGGTCACGGAAGTCCTGGAGGGTAAAATGACGGAGGAGGTCATCCAGGCGATATTCAGGGACTTTTAGACCCCGTTTTTGCAAGAGAGCCCAATAATCCGGGTAGGGCTTAACCATGGTTTCCCAATGGCACATGAAAAAGTTGAGGAGGATGAATTTTTTTTCCTCTGGGGATAATTCTTCAGCCGGCTTCCGCGTATGGTCGAGAAAGAGATCCCGAGCTTCACCCCGGGCGTACTCATGCAATTGGCGGAGCAATGAAGGGACTAAGTTGAACGTTTGCCGTATGGCCGGAAAATCCTCCAGCAGGGAGATCATATCATAGTATCCCTTGAGGGCATGGAGTCTTACCCAAGGGAGTGAATACTCCCCGGTCAGAGCGTCCCGGTAATAGGGCTGGTGCATATGCCAGAGGAAGGCGATGTTCAACCGTTGCATGGCTTCCCTTTGCTCCTAAATCCTATGAAAATATAACAAACTTGAGGTAAGGAAACAAGGTTATAATTCCCCGCTCTCCACCGGAGCGGTGGTTCATCCTTAGAGCATGGAAACATGTCCAAAGCAGTCCAGGTCCCTGAGAAGTGGCCGAAATTAATCGAATGCCAGGGCAAGTAGGAAGGCGAGGATTGACTTTCATTTCATCTGTGATATTTTAATCTTACAGAACCTGCCAGCGGAGGAAAGGGCATGCGGGTTTTAGAATATGATTTGCTGATTGCCGGCGGTGGTCCAGCCGGTTTGACCGCAGGTCTCTACGCTGCCCGCGCCAAACTGCGCACAGTCCTTTTAGAGAAGATGGCGGCCGGAGGCCAGGCAGCCAGTACCTTTATGATCGAGAACTACCCCGGATTCCCGGAAGGTATCTCCGGCTCAGACCTGGCTCAGGCGATGGAAAACCAGGCGAAGCGTTTTGGGCTGGAAATCGTCAACGGTGAGGTTGAGCAACTGATCCCTCGGGGTCAGTTATGGGAAGTGGTACAGGAGGGCAATAAGTTTATCTGCAAGGCTGTTCTTGTGGCTACCGGGACCAACCCGGTGAAATTGGGAATCCCCGGGGAACAAGAACTCACAGGCAGGGGGGTTTCCTATTGCGCCACCTGCGATGGCCCCTTTTTTCACGGACAGGATGTCGGAGTCGTTGGCGGGGGTGATTCTGCCGTAGATGAAGCCTTATACCTCACCCGCTTCGCCAATCTCGTCTATGTCATCCATCGGCGCAATGCTCTCCGAGCGGAAAAGATTCTTCAGGAGCGGGCGCTGCATAATGAAAAAATCAGAATCCTTTGGGACACCGTGGTTACGAAAGTTTTGGGCGAGACCGGAGTGGAGGGAATCGAATTAAAGAACCTGAAGACCCAGGAGAAGCAAACTTTGAAAGTCAGTGGGGTCTTTTTCTATGTGGGTTTGAAACCCAATACGGAATTCCTGCGGGGAGTAGTAAGGGTGGATGAACAGGGCTATGTGATCACGGATGGCAACATGGCCACCTCGGCGCCCGGTATCTTTGCGGCAGGCGATGTACGCCAGAAGCTTTTGCGCCAAGTGGCTACAGCCGTCGGAGATGGAGCCACAGCCGCGTTTGCTGTCGAACGCTATGTTGAGTCCCTCTCTTCCTTCCAGAAGGGGGGGAGCTAAATTGCCAGGCAAAACCACTTCGCAGGGGCTGAGTTGGCGAATACTGGTCTCCAATGACGATGGAATTCGTTCCGAGGGTCTGCTGACTTTGGCCAGAGCTCTGGAGGATATCGCCGAGGTTTGGGTCGTGGCCCCGGACCGGGAGCGCAGCGCGGTGAGCCACGCCCTGAGCATGGGCCGGTCCCTGCGCCGGAAAAAGTTAAAGCATTTGGGACCCCGGTTTTTTGCAGTAAATGGCACGCCGACCGACTGCATTCTGCTGGGAGCCACGAAGATTCTGCCGGAAAGGCCCCACCTGATTGTCTCCGGCATTAACAAAGGGGAGAACCTTGGTGACGATATTACTTACTCTGGCACGGTCTCCGCGGCCATCGAAGGAACCATCCTGGGAATTCCCTCCTTTGCTATTTCTTTAGTGGCCAAAAAAAACTTTGATTTTACCCATGCGTCTTCTTTTGCCGTTCGGTTGGCTAAGAATATCTTGCGCCATGGTCTTCCCCGGAACACTTTCTTAAACGTCAACATTCCCAGCAAAGGAAAACAGCCCCGCTCTTACAAGATCACGCGCCTGGGCAAACGGATTTACGGCGATTCGGTGCGGGAGAAGAAGGATCGGTGGGGGAAAAAATTTTATTTGATCGGGGGGAATGATCCGGGTTATGCGGATACCCAGGATTCAGATTTCAAAGCCATCGCCAATAATTTGGTATCTATTACGCCGCTGCATTTGGACTGGACGAATTATGCATCCATGGAAACACTTTCTAAGCGTAAATTTTGACGGTTCAACTCCTACCAACCATGAACGCCCTCAGAGATAACCACCACCCGGCCTTGGATTTTATGAAAGCCCGGGAGCGGATGGTCAGGGAGCAGATCATTGCCCGCGGCATCAAAGACCCACGGGTGATCGAAGCAATGCAGCAGGTACCAAGGGACCTTTTCGTCCCGGAGGCCTTGGCGGGACAGGCCTATGGCGATTTCGCCCTTCCCATCGGGGAAGGGCAGACCATCTCCCAACCATACATGGTCGCCTATATGAGCGAGATTCTGGACCTCAGCGGGAAGGAACGCGTCCTGGAGGTTGGGACCGGATCCGGGTATCATACCGCTGTGCTTTCCCGGCTGGCCGAGCGGGTGTATTCCGTGGAAAGGATTCGCTCCCTCCTGGAACGGGCCAGGAGAATTCTGGACCAAATCCAATGCCGGAATGTGCTCACCCGGCTCTCCGATGGTTCTTATGGCTGGAGAGAAGAGGCGCCCTTCGATGCTATACTGGCTACGGCAGGTTCGCCTTCCCTACCCGAGCCCTTGCTGGAACAGCTGAAAGTCGGGGGAACTATGGTAATACCCGTTGGCGGCCGGAACGTCCAGAGGCTCATGAGGGTCCGCCGTGATTCACATGGTCTTTTAGAGGAAGATTTAATGGAATGCAGTTTCGTGGCTCTGGTCGGTGACTACGGGTGGCCAAAGCGCGAGAAGTATGACCCCTATTCTCCCAAATAAAGAAAAACGCCACCAAATCGTTCTTCCCCTAAGCTAAAACTCTCCAATCTATTAAAAAGCGCGCCAAACATTTTCCTCTCCAATAAATTAGCGAAACCACTATATTTTCTAAAGTCTTTTTGCGGTAGCTGGCGTTAAAGATTTTCATAAAAAATCCGAAAAGTTATACAAAAATATGGGAATAATCTGGAATTCTTGGGGCTGGCCCTTTTGGGCCTTGGAGCGAAAGATTGGTTAAGCAGGGACTTACAATTTTGATCGTTCCCGAGGGAGCTACCAGGGTTAGGCGAATTACCCTCCCTCCTTTTCTTCCGGGAATCCTATTGGCTGCCGTGGGTGCGTTCTTCTTGATTTATGCCTTTTTCCTCTACAATTCATTCTCATCCAGAGTGAATTTGGTTGAATCCCAAATGCTCGGGCGGAATAGTCGGTCCCAGCAAATTGAAATCCCCCATTTTGCCCAAAAGATTGCCTTTATGGAAGAGCAAGCCAAGAAGCTGCTGGAAATGGAAGGGCAAGTTAGAAAGGAGCTAAAAGAAATTAATGAAATGAAGCGGACAACAAGGATCAGTCCCGCTATCCCGCTCAAGAAGCCCCATTTGATCGGCAGAACCGGCCTTTGTCTCCCAGAGGAGCAGATCCTTATCCATGATAAGGAGAGGGCACGGTTGGTTAGCCATCTGCACCAGGAGTTACTCGATTTGCGTAAACAGGCTATCCAACGGGAACACAATTTGAAGGAGATGGGGGAATATCTTCGAGCTCAGAAATCGATCCTCGCAGCCACCCCATCACTGTGGCCGGTCTTGGGTCGTATCACCTCAAGGTTTGGGGAGACCCGCCAAGTATTCTCTTCGGGTGGAACGAAACCCCATAGGGGCCTGGACATTGCCGCTCCCGCAGGAACCGCTATCTTAGCCCCGGCAGATGGGGTTGTACGTTTTGCAGGTTGGGGGCTGCAGTACGGGCGTTTTATCAGCATAGATCACGGTTATGGCTTCTCCACCATGTATGGCCACCTCCAGGAGTTTTCGGTCAAAACTGGATCGAAAGTAAAAAAGGGGCAGATGATTGGCAAGGTGGGATTATCGGGCAAAACAAACGGGCCGCACCTTCACTACGTACTTTGCCTTCACGGGAATCCCGTGAACCCTGCCCCCTTTCTTACGCAAAGGCCATAAACCTGCCTGAAGGTCTTTTTATTAACGTCAGCATTCAAAACCCTCTGACACCCATTCTGTTTCTATGAACCCGCTATCTTGTTTTGCCACTCCTGAACCTTCTCCAAAACCGTTTCTTCGTCGATGGTGAGGAGTTTGCGGTCTTGCATGATTAGCTTTCCATCGATGATCACATCCCGCACATCTGCACCGGCGGCGGAATAAACCAGATGCGAGACGATGTTGTAGATGGGCTGGAGATGCGGACGATGCAGGTCCAAGATGATGATATCTGCCTTCTTGCCTACCTCCAGAGAACCAATCTCCTGCTCCAGGCCCAAAACCTTCGCCCCCCCAAGAGTAGCCATCTCCAGAACCACGTTGGACGGCATCACCGTGGGGTCCAGCCGGTGCACTTTGTGTAACTTGGCCGCACAGTCCATCTCCTGGAAAAGATCCAGGTTGTTATTGCTGGCACACCCGTCCGTACCCAACCCGACCGCCACTCCCCTAGCCAGAAGCTCCGGGATGGGCGCAACCCCGGAGGCGAGCTTCATGTTGGACTCAGGATTGTGCACCACTCTCACCCCCCGGCGGGCCAAAAGGTCCATCTCCGCTTCTGTCAGCCAGACGCAGTGGCAGGCGATCAGGGAAGGGGAGAGTAATCCTAAATTTTCTATGTAATTTACGGGAGTTACTCCATATTTCTGCATAATTTCTTGAAGTTCGCTTTTGCTTTCTGCCAGATGGATGATCATGGGAACCCCGTAGCGACCAGCCAAATCCCGACATCGCCGCAATAAATCAGGGGAACAGGTATAAACAGAATGCGGGAATAAGGTAGGGTGGATCAAGGGGGAGCCTGCCTGAGTTTGGATAAACGCTTCAATTTTTTTTGCGGTCTCAGCAGGAGAGGGAGAATCGGGGGTAGGAAAATCCAGAATTCCCTGTCCCAAAAAGGCACGCATCCCAGATTGTTCGACTGCCTGGGCAACCTGCTCTTCAAAAAAATACCCATCCGCAAAAGTAGTCGTTCCGGAACGAATCATCTCCGCAGCGGCCAGGAGCGTCCCCCAATAGACGAATTCTCCATTGACCCATTTCTCCTCCGCCGGAAAAATGTGATTTTCCAGCCAGGTTTTTAACGGGAGATCATCCGCTAGCCCTCGAAAGAGAGCCATGGCGGCGTGGGTATGGGCATTGATCAATCCCGGCATGGCTAAACAATCATGGCCGTCAATATTTCTGGAGGCAAAAATAGCCGGGGGATCCCCCGAGCCCAGGCCGGTGATCTGGCGGCCTTTTACAGATAACCAGCCCCTGGGAAGGAATTGGGATGGATTTGAACCTGCAAGGACGCTTATATTTTGGATAAGAATATCGGCGCCGGAATCTGGTTTCAATGAGAAACTCTTTGGAGGATCTTTTTTCTGATATCCTGCATCTTATTCATTACCGTTTCTTCGTCGATGGTGAGGAGTTTGCGGTCTTGCATGATTAGCTTTCCAT
>CAYQWO010000035.1:9516-14498 GCA_964421095.1 uncultured Syntrophaceae bacterium | reverse complement strand
GGTCAAGGTCTGGCAGGTCCGCTTATGGGGTCCGAGCCGGTTGACATGGATCGGGGTCGGGGCTTCAATTCCCTTACCGCCTGCCAGCAATTTTTAGGGGCTAAAGCGGAAATTTGTAACGGGTTTCTTAATTTAGCCGAAATTGGTTGGTTTTGCTTTTATCTACTAAAGGGGGAGAATTCTTAAACCTGCAACCATTTCATAATGGCGCCGATTATTCGTGAGAATTGGAAGTTTGTAGTAAAGGCAAGTTGAAGCTATAAGAAGATCGATGTCACCGATCAACTGGTTTTGATCCCTGAGTCTCCCTCGCTCCTTTCCAAAAATTCTGCAAATCTCTTCATCAATTCCCAAAACAGTGACGCCCGTCAAGAAATTTTGTAAACCCTTTTCATTTCCATCTGGGTTTTTTGAGTAATAAATGCCTTCATAAAGCTCTGCTAAGGAGATGATGCTGATACTCAAGCCCTCTTGTTCTAAAGATCTTAGCTTTTCAATAACTCTCCTGTTTCCATTCAAATAGTGGATAATCCAATCCGTATCAACCAGATAAGAAAGGGTCATAACTTGGGTTCCTTCCTTGTCTGCACCAAACGGTCGGCATAAATATTTTCAATTAATTTCTCAGCATCGATGGTTCCTTTCCAGCTGCCCGCAGATTTTTCGAAAGCATTATCTCTAGCCTTGAGGGGGACTTCCATAATCGTAACAGTAATTTCTTTCCCTTCACCAATATCAATCTTCTCCAAAGGCTCGATGACCCCCTTAGAAAATCTGGCTTTAATCGTCCCACTCATTTTCATTCCCTCCTTTGTTCTGTAAGGCAGGTCCTCAGTGAGGTTATTTTAAAACAATTCAATACCTATCTTAAAGGAATTCGGAGGGGCTGTCAATGTTTAGCCTTCTTCCGCGGCGGTCACAAACCAGCCATTGCTACATGAGCGGCCGTTGGAGGGTCAAGCCTAGGGAATTGGATTAGTACAAGAGCGGCTCCATTTTCACAAGGCAGATTGAGTCATAGCTTTCTAAAAAGTTACGATATGATTTTCATAGATTCGCGAGCTTGCCAGTGCTGCCGGTGCCATAATAGTGTCAAATTAAAGCTGCATTTGGCGAATCTGGCGAAGGTTTCAGCATCCATGCGGTGGACATAAGGCTCTAAAACATAAGTAAATTCAGCCCATTATCAATTTGATATTGATGCCCTCACATACTGAGGGCCGGGGATTCAAATCCCTTTCTGCCTACCAGAAAATTTCATTATTCATAGCGGCCAGCAGGATAAGTTGACAAGTCGAAGGAAATGTGCAACGAATATAAAAACCCAAATCATGGCCAAAAAAATATTGATCATTGAGGACGAAAAAGACATCCGGGACCTTTTGGAATACTATCTGAAGCGAGAAGGATATGTGGTCCAGGGTGCCGGGGACGGAGAAGTCGGTCTGCAGAGAATCAGAAGGGAGCGGTTCGACCTGCTGATCCTCGACCTGATGCTTCCCCAAATGGATGGGCTGGAAATATGCCGGTCCGTCCGATCGAATGCCCAAACGGCGGCTCTTCCCATTATCATATTAACCGCCAAAACAGAAGAGGCTGATCGCGTTTTGGGCTTAGAAATGGGCGCGGATGATTACGTTACGAAACCCTTCAGCCCCCGGGAAGTGGTGGCCCGGGTGAAAGCCCTTTTCCGCCGGCTGGAGAAAGTAAAGGCCAAAGAAGTAAGGTACGAATACGGGGGAATCCTCCTCGACTCATTGCGGCACGAAGTCTCGTACAAAGAAAAGGTGCAGAACCTGACGGCCAAAGAATTTAAGCTTCTGGAGTATTTGATGGTCAATAAAGGGCGAGTTCTTTCCCGGGATCATCTGTTGAACGAGGTCTGGGGCTATGATTATTTTGGCACCACGCGCACCGTGGACGTTCATGTGGCCCGTCTGCGCCAGAAATTTGCCATCCTGAATAAATCCCTGGTGTCTGTCAAGGGTTTGGGATATAAGCTGCAAGAGGAGCCCGTACATTCATGAAGAAGGCCTCGCGGTTGCGCTGGAGATTTTTTTTCTTCTGCTTGTTGCCGGTCTTTATCGGGCTTTGGCTGGCGGGTTTTTTCTTGCTGCGGGAGGCGGGACGTCTCTCCCAGATCATTTTTTCTCTTTTGATCGTGGCGGCATTGGGGATTCTGAGTATGGGGTTTTCCCAGATGGTGATCCGACCTCTGGAAGAGATCACGGAGGTTGTGAAGAAGTTCGTCGAAGGCCTCTTTAACTGGAGAATCCACCTACAGCATCGAAAGGACGAAATGGGCGAGCTGGGGAACGAACTCAATCGCCTGGCCGAGGCAGCGCAGGAAAAAATCGCAGGGCTTTACAAAAATTTAGCGGAATCCCAGGCTCTCCTGGCGGGTATGGAGGAAGGGGTGCTCATCCTGGACCTCAAAGGCCGGGTGCAGAAAATTAATGAAGCCATGGAAACCAATGTTTTCTCCTTATCGCCGGCCGATGTTGGCAAACATTACCTGGAAGTTTTTCGCGACCCGGAGTTGAATGATCTCATTCAGGTTACCCTCACCAGCAAGCAGGGCCAGCGACGAAGTCTTTCTCTTCTGGGCCGGCCTGGAAGAACCTTCCAGGTCCAGAGTTCTTTAATTCAAGACGCGGCAAGTGGAATTGGGGGTGTCGTCGTGGTCTTCCACGATGTAACGGACCTCAAGCGCCTGGAACGCGTTCGCCAGGAGTTCGTGGCCAATGCTTCTCATGAATTGCGTACCCCCCTGACCGCCATCAAAGGGTACGTAGAGGCTCTGCTCGACGGGGGCCTGGGGAATCCCACTCAAGCGGAGCAGTTCCTGAAGGTCATCGACCGTCATGCCGGGCGGATGGAAAAGATTGTCGCGGATATGCTTCTGCTGGCCGAAGTGGAATCCTCAGATTGGTCGCTGAAAAAGGAAGCACTCAGCCTTCCGCAGTTAATTCAGGCGGCCGTGGAGGCTCTGCGCCCCTTGGCCGAATCAAAAAAACAAACTTTCCAACTGCGCCTTCCTTCTGAGCTCCCATCCATTATGGGAGACGGCCAAAAGATCCATCAGGTGGTCATAAATCTTTTCAGCAATGCCATCTCCTACACCCCAGAAGGTGGGCATATTGTGGTCGAGGTGCGGCCGGACCTTAACGGCGTAGAAGTTTCTGTTTCCGATACGGGCATCGGGATCCCTGCGGCCGACCTTCCCAGAATCTTTGAGCGGTTCTATCGGGTGGATAAGGGACGTTCCCAGGAATTGGGGGGAACGGGATTGGGCCTATCCATCGTCAAGCACATCATCGAAGCCCATGGTGGAAGGGTAAGCGTCGAAAGCAAGCCCGGTCAAGGCTCCCGCTTCAGCTTCTTCCTTCCTGCAACATAAGAATCTCGGTCATTTTCACCCCTCAATTTCTGGCCTTCGGAAGGCCTATCATAATTTACAATCTTTTTACACTTCGTTCATCCTTTCCTAACATAGAGTTTCTATCTTTAAAGAGGACTCAATTCAACGGGAGTATCTCTTCAGTTGAAAAAAGTAGCCAAGAAATAAGGCTACTATCCACCAAATTCTTACAAGGAGGCTATGAATGAGAAGGAATTGGAGAATTTTGATTTTCTCAATGTTTTTCTTTGTCCTGTTAGGCTTTTATGGGACGAGTGCGGCCAAGGAGGTTGAGCTCATAGGGGCCGGGGCTACTTTCCCCTATCCCCTTTACTCCAAGATGTTCGATGCCTACTATCAGGAGCACGGGATAAAGATTAATTACCAGGCGATCGGCTCGGGCGGAGGGATTCGCCAACTTACAAACAAAACAGTGGATTTCGGGGGGTCAGATGCCATCATGAGTGATAAGGATTTGAAGGAGGCCGGTGCTCCCGTTCTTCATATTCCTACCTGCGCGGGTGCTGTGGTCGTAACCTACAATTTGACTGGGGACCCACAGCTAAAATTTACGCCCGATGTCATCGCCGACATCTTTCTGGGGAAAATCAAGAAATGGAACGACTCACGGATTGCCGCGGTTAATCCCGGGATTGAGCTTCCAGATATCAATATTACGGTGGTTCACCGGTCCGATGGCAGCGGTACGACCGCCATTTTCAGCAGCTTTTTGAGCAAGATCAGCACCGAATGGAAGGAAAAAGTGGGTGCCGGTCCATCTCTAAACTGGCCCGCAGGATTGGGAGGGAAAGGGAATCCCGGGGTCGCCGGTTTGGTGAAACAGACCCCGGGCAGCTTCGGCTATGTGGAGCTTATTTATGCCCTCCAGAACAAGATGCCCTATGGCACGATCAAAAACAAGAAAGGCAATTTTATAAAGCCGACAATCGCTTCGACAAGTCTAGCGGCGAATACCGCCCTACCGGATGATATGAAGGTGGATTTGACCGATACGGACGCTGCCGAGGGCTATTCGATCAGTGGCTTTACCTGGATTTTAGTCTATAAAGAACAAAATTACGCAGACCGACCAGAAGAAAAGGCCAAGGCCCTTGTCAATCTTCTCTGGTGGATGACCCATCAGGGACAGAAATATGCCGAGCCCTTACATTATGCCCCCCTCTCCAAAGCGGCGGTGGGGAAGGCAGAGAAACTGATTAAGTCCATTACTTACAAGGAAAAACCGATCCTGAGGTAAAACGAATTTATCGGAACATGAATTAGAGATGCAGGAGAATCCATGGATCAAACCATCGCAGATGTTATGATGCCCACAACCCGTTCCAAGATAACCCTGCGTTATAAAATGGCTGTATCGGAAGATTCCTTTCGCAAGCTCCTCTATCTCGCGGGCCTCAGTTTGCTGGTTCTCCTTTTGGCCATTTTGTTTTCGCTGGTCATTGCTTCGCTGCCATCCCTGAGCCATTTCGGCTTCAGTTTCCTCACGGGAAAGACGTGGGATCCGGTGCGGAGTGAATTCGGGGCAATGCCCTTCCTTCCTGTCTCTTATACACATCTGACG
>CAYQWO010000035.1:0-9506 GCA_964421095.1 uncultured Syntrophaceae bacterium | reverse complement strand
GTATTTTCGGCAAGGTATTGCCTCAACCTTCATGAAGAGTGTCATTGAATTGCTTGCCGGGATTCCCTCCGTGATCTATGGATTCTGGGGGCTCTTTCTCCTGGTTCCTGTGGTGAGAATGCTGGAGGCGAAGTTGGGGGTCGCACCTCAAGGGGTGGGGATTTTCACCTCCTCCCTGGTTCTGGCGGTCATGATCATCCCCTATGCTGCCTCTATTGGCACGGAAGTGATCAGTCTGGTGCCCTCGGACCTGAAAGAAGCGGCCTTTTCGTTGGGAGCCACCCGGTTCGAAGTGATCCGCAAAGTCGTCCTGCCATACGCTTATTCTGGTATTTTCGCGGGAGTTCTCCTCGCCTTGGGCAGGGCTCTCGGAGAGACGATGGCCGTAACCATGGTCATCGGGAATTCCAACCTTCTGCCGCAGAGCATCTTCAGTCCGGGCAATACGATGGCCAGCGTCATCGCCAATGAATTCACGGAGGCCACCGGAAGCTTGTACCTGGCCAGTTTAATCGAATTGGCGCTGGTTCTTTTCCTTGTAACTACGGTCATCAATATCCTGGGGAAACTGGTCATTCGCAAAATGGGCAGGGGGAAGTAAAATATGAATGGTATGGAGGAAGCGGCAATCCGCCGCAGGATACGGCTCGATAAATTGTTCAAGACTCTGATTATCGTTCTTTCGCTCAGTTCGATCGTGCCCATGTTTTTGATCCTTTTCATGATCACCAAGAACGGGATTGCGGTGATCGATTGGCAATTCCTTAGCCACCTGCCGAAACCGGTCGGGGAAACTGGCGGCGGTATTTCGAATGCGCTTTTGGGGACTCTTTTGCTCATTGGGCTTTCTTGCGTATTCTCCGTCCCCCTGGGGATATTCGGCGGGATTTTCTTGTCGGAATACAGAGAAGGGAAGTTGGCCTATTTCACCCGATTGTCCGTCGAAATCCTGCAAGGCATCCCTTCTATTGTAATCGGGATCATCGCCTACGTTTGGGTGGTTATGCCGATGGGCTCCTTCTCGGCTCTTTCCGGGGGTGTGGCTCTGGGAATCATGATGTTGCCGGTGATCGTCATGGCCACGGAAGAGACTCTAAAACTGGTTCCCGACAGCCTGCGGGAGGCTTCGCTGGCCTTGGGGGTTCCTTATTCGCGGACGATCATGAAGGTAATCCTGCCGGCGGGCCTAAGCGGCATCCTTTCCGGAATTTTGCTGGGTATTGCCCGGGTTGCCGGGGAAACCGCGCCGCTGCTCTTTACTGCCTTCGGCAGCCCTTTTATGAACCTGAATATTCTGAAGCCCATCAATAGTCTTCCCCTGACGATCTTCAATTACGCGACAAGCCCCTATCCCGAGTGGCACACCCTTGCCTGGGGGGCTTCCTTTGTCCTGATCGCCTTCGTGCTGGGCCTCAACCTGATAACCAAATTGGTGACCAAAAGATGGAAAGTACAGTTCTGAGGATTGAGAATTTGAGCGCCTCTTTTGGCGAAAATACGATTTTGAAAGATATCAATCTATCCTTTTCCCGGAATACCCTGACCGCCATCATGGGACCTTCCGGATGCGGCAAGACCACCCTCATCCGCTGTATCAACCGGATGCACGAGTTGAGTCCTGACGCCAAGGTCTCCGGCAAAATTCTGCTCGATAATCAGGATATTTATAACGCCGACCCGATTATTGTCCGCCGGCAGATTGGCATGGTGTTCCAGAAACCCAACCCCTTCCCCACCATGAACATTTACGACAATGTGGTCGCCGGATATCTCCTGAACGGGATCAAATTAAGCAAGGAAGAGTTGGACGAAACGGTGGAGGAGTCCTTGAGGAGGGCTGCTCTGTGGGATGAAGTCAAGGATGCGCTCCACCGGAAGGGGACCTTTCTTTCCGGGGGGCAGCAGCAGAGGCTCTGCATCGCCCGGGCTTTGGCGATGCATCCGGAGATCTTGCTCCTTGACGAACCCACCTCCGCTTTGGACCCCAAATCCACGGCCCACATTGAAGAGCTGGTTTCTCAATTAAAGACCACGGTCACCATCATTCAAGTCACCCACAACATCGCTCAGGCTGCGCGGGTTTCTGATTTTACAGCTTTTCTGTACCTGGGGGAACTTATTGAATTTGGACCCACAGGAAAAATGTTTACGGGCCCGAAAGATAAGAGGACCGAAGAATATCTGACCGGGAAGTTCGGCTAAGAAAATGACCAAGTATTCCGGGAGTTGATGACCTATACGATTGCCGACCCCCAAACCATAACCCGGGCTGTCCATCTGGTCATCGTCAGCCGCTGTCTGGAGCGGATCGCTGACCACGCCACGAATATTGCTGAGGGGGTAATCTTCATGGTGCAAGCTCTGGTCATCAAACATCACGCCGATATCAAAGAGGAAAAGGACAGAGAAGCCTAATTGACTTCAGGATATGGCAAAATATTTAGGATGAACTTAAAAATGCCCGGGGGTTCCGCCGGCAAGCAACCCAACAGGAGATAGAATTATGAGCAAAACCAGAATTCTTTTTATGTGCACAGGCAATTCCGCGCGCAGTCAAATGGCCGAAGCCTTCCTGAGAAAATACGGTGGAGACCGATTTGAGCCATATAGCGCAGGACTTGAGCCGGAAGGGATCAATCCATACACTGAGCGCGTCATGGATGAAGTCGGAGTGAGTCTTAGTGGTCAGTATTCCAAACACGCCAGGGAATATATGGGCAAAGTGCACTTCGCATATTTGATTACCCTCTGCGACGAAGCCGAAAAAGCCTGTCCTACGGTATTCCCCGGAATTGGCCAAAGACTGCACTGGTCATTCGAAGATCCTGCGGCGTTTGAGGGGTCGGAGGATGAGAAAGTGGAGAAGTTTAGGGAAGTGAGAGACAAAATTGAGCAACGCATAAAAGCGTGGCTGGCAGAACAACAAATGGTGGGTAGGGATTTGGAATAAAAGGTGCGTATTAATGCTTCTATGAGCCTCGCTTTGTCAATTCCGACTTCAGGCATAATTCCATTAGTGGTGCTTCATAAGATTTATCTCGGATTATGGATATTTTGGGATTAGCGAGTTTTTTATTCGCCAGACTTAAGAGCCCCTACCAGCTTCTATCCGTACTGAATTCCTCCCATAAGGAATCCCCAATTGGTTCATCCTGTTTCTAAGGGTGCTGAGGAAGAAAAATGAATATGCTTTCTAATGGAAAATCCATTGGGGTTTCATTAAAATTAAATATCAATTCGGCAGGAGAGAACAGACATGTTGAACACGACGAGTAAAATAGCGGTCGTCCTTCTTGTCGTAGCCGTCGTCGCAGTCACAGTCTTTTTTCTTTACAAGAGACAAGCTGGGCGGGAGAAGGTATCGCGTTTCGGTGAATACCAGGGCTACTCGGAAGCGGTTTACGACGGCAATGAGCGACGCTCAGACTACATGACACTGTCCAATGGAACCCGGTTGGCCTACGACCTTTATCTCCCGACGAAGAAGGGGGTTCCGGCCGACAAACCATTGCCCGTACTCTTTAAGTACACCCCTTACCTGCGCACCTTTACCATTTTTGATCAGGCCGGCAACAACCTTATCGCCGGCCTGTTTAACCTCGGTTGGAAAGAAAAAGCCTATCTTCGGGTCCGTTACTGGTTTGACAAGCGAGGGCACCTCATAGATGCGGTCTTCAGAACCAAATATCTCGAAAACCTGCTCAAACATGGCTACGCCGTCATCGTTGTCGAAAGGCCGGGGACTGGGGCATCTTTTGGGATTATGAATGCCTCATTCGAGGTGGGCGCCAAAGAGGTCAACGAAATCCTGAACTGGATCGCGGCCCAGGATTGGTGCAACGGTAACATCGGCATGTACGGCGACTCCTTTCAGGCCATGATCCAGTTTGCCGCTGCCGCTACCGGCAATCCACATCTGAAAGCGATCTTCCCCACTTCAAGTGGTTTCGACACGTACAGCTCCATCAGCTACCCGGGCGGAGTCTACAACAAAACCTTCGCCTCCTTTTTCTCCTGGTCCACATCCTTTCTTGAACAGGTGCCGACGCCGGTGGATAGCGACAGGGATGGATCTTTGCTCGCCCAAGCTCGCAAAGAGCGCAGCGGCTCGACGCTGGGAAAGCAGTCGGAGGGTTGGTTAAGACCATTCCCCTTCCGTGACAGTGCCACCTCGGAGGGAAGCAAAATCTGGGAGGGGCCTGCGAATCTCTACCCTTTCCTTGACCGGATCAATCAATCGGGCATCCCGGTCTACATGACAACCGGCTGGTATGACCTGTTCTCGGGCGCGAGCGAGATGTTCCTCTGGTATGCCAACCTCACCGTGCCCAAGCGTCTGCTCGTCCGCCCCGCGGATCACAGCGAGGTGGAAAAAAACCAATTTGACCTCGACTTTGGAGCTGAAGCGCACCGCTGGTTCGACTATTGGCTGAAGGGCATCGACAACGGTATTATGAACGAACCGTCCATTTACTACTACGTTACGGGCGCGTCGAAGAAGGAGGCCTGGCGGACAAGTGTTCAGTGGCCACTGGCAAACGAGAAATCCACTCGCTTCTACTTCGGCGAGGGGAAAACCGGCAGTGTCGCTTCAATCAATGACGGTTTCCTGCGCGCGGAACCCCCAGGCCAGAAGGATGGCGCCGATGCCTATACGGTGGACTATGCGACGACCAGCGGCAAGTACTCACGCTGGTATGCGGTCAACTGGCCGCGCAATTACCCCGATATGCGCTCGAACGACCAAAAGGCGCTGACCTATACCACTTCTCCCTTGGAAACTGAGGTGGAGGTCACGGGCCATCCCGTTGCCCATCTTTGGCTCACCACGGATGCTTCCGACCTGGACGTATTTGTCTATCTGGAAGAAGTGGATGGCAGTGGCAGGTCCACCTACATCACCGAAGGGACCCTCCGGGCTTCTCATCGCAAGCTAAGCAAGGCGCCTTACAATAATCTCGGGCTACCCTATCATTCCCATTATAAGAGCGACTTGGAGCCAATCCCAGCCGGGGAACCCATTGAGCTGGTGTTCAGTCTGCTGCCAACCTCGTACCGGTTCCCTAAGGGAAGCCGCATGCGCATCACGGTCGCTTTCGTGGATGCCGATAACTTCGAAACCCCCGTCATCGATCCGGCCCCGAAAATCCGCCTGCTGCGGGACACCGCTCATGCCTCGTTCGTCGAGTTTCCGATCATTCCTGGTCGTTAGGGAACCAGGCATGATGTTAACGATATGGCAGATGGGTTTCGGCGGACGATGGCCAAAGCTGGTCAAGACAGGGGTTCGGTTGTCGGAGCTTTGGACCTCAAGAGATAATGAAGGCCCTTGATCAATTGTCCGTTTTGGGATAATGATATGTATCCCCATGGGCAACATTGATCATCGGATAAAAATGAAAGCCGAAGGCCTGGATTTTTATTACGGTTCGTTCCAGGCTTTGAAAAATATAAACCTCGAGATCAAAGAGAGGCAGATTACTGCCCTCATCGGACCTTCAGGTTGCGGCAAGTCCACCTTCCTGCGGACCCTCAACCGGATGAATGAGCTCATCCCCAACACGCGGCTGTCGGGCTCAATTTTTTTGGACGGCGAAAACATCTATGCGCTCAACGTCGATCCTGTGAACCTCAGGCAGAGGGTAGGAATGGTCTTTCAGCGTCCCAACCCTTTTCCCAAGTCCATTTTTGAGAACGTAGTCTTTGGCCCCAAAGTGTTGGGTACCCATAATACCTCCCAGCTTTACGAAATCGTAGAGAAAAGCCTCAAGGGAGCCGCTCTCTGGGAGGAGGTGGCGGATCACCTCCAGGAGCCCGCCACCGAGCTCTCTCTCGGCCAGCAGCAACGCCTTTGTATTGCCAGGGTCCTGGCCATCCAGCCAGAAGTCATTCTCATGGACGAGCCGTGCTCGGCCCTCGACCCCATCGCCACCCTGCGGATTGAGGAGGTGATGCAAGAACTGAAGCGGGATTACACCATCGTCATCGTCACTCACAACATGCAGCAGGCCGCCCGGGCGGCCGACTGGGTGGGCCTCTTCCTGCTTGGTGAGCTTTTGGAATATGGTTCGAGCGCGGATATCTTTACCCGGCCCAAAGATCAGCGGACAGAAAACTACATCACGGGAAGATACGGTTGAGGAGATGGGCATGCGGAAGCCGCTGAATTGGGTTTGGGCCTGCGCTTTTTTCGCCCTTTCCACCTTCCTTGCGGGTTGCCAGAAGCCCCAGGGGGGATTGACTGTGGTGGGGTCCACGTCGGTGGAACCTTTTGCTGAGGCCCTGGCCGAAGAGTATATGCTCCACCATAGCCAGGAAAAGATATATGTCCAGGGCGGAGGGTCCAGTGCCGGGATTCAGGGCGTGCGGACTGAGGCCGCCCAGGTGGGCATGTCCTCCCGGGCGTTGATGCCTGATGAGCGCGACCTGATTGCGGTCCCCATTGCTTATGACGCCATCGTCATCATCGTGCATCCGAGTAACCCGGTTACCAGTTTGAGCATCGATCAAATCAAAGGAATCTTTTCGCGTCAGATGACCAACTGGAGTAAGGCTGGAGGGCGCAACCATCCCATCACGCTGGTGACCCGGGAAGAAGGGTCGGGAACTCGAGAATCCTTTCAGCACTTCATCATGGGGAAAACAGAGATCAGCCTGGCGGCGCTGGTCCAGGACTCCAACGGGGCGATCCGGCAGGTGGTCGCCGATGATCCAAATGCCATCGGTTATATTTCCTTGGGGCTGGTGAATAACCAGGTAAAGGCCCTGAAGATTGATGGAGTCGAAGCAAACGTCGAGAACATCAAGAAGCAGCGCTACATGTTCGTCCGTCCGTTCCTGTTCGTTTTTAAGGCTCAGCCTCAGGGATTGGCCAAGAATTTTCTCGATTATATTTTGAGTCCGCAAGGTCAGAAATTGCTCGTCCAGGAAGGATTGGTCAGCGCAACCACGGTAACCGATTCCCGAAAGGGAGCTTAGCGTCTGAAAAATGCTTAGGGAAAAGATATTCGAAAAAGGGTTCTTCTTCATTGCCTTCTCGGCCATTTCCATACTGGCCCTGATTGCTTTTTTTATTTTCCAGCAGGGGGTGCCGCTCATCTGGAAAGCGGGGCCTGCTTCCTTCCTCCTGGGTGAACGCTGGTTTCCCAGTCAGGGATCTTTTGGCATTTTTCCCATGATCGTGGGCTCTTTCTGGGTGACCCTGGGGGCACTGATCGTGGGTGTTCCCCTGGGGGTGGCCTGCGCCGTGTATCTGTGTGAACTGATTCCGGCATCTGTCAGCATGGTCTTGCGGCCCACGATTCAGCTTCTGGCCGCCATCCCCTCGGTGATCTACGGTTTTTGGGGTTTAATTGTGCTCGTGCCGCTGATCCGCAATTACCTGGGAGGCCCGGGGTTGAGCGTCCTGGCCGGCTCACTGGTCCTGGGGATCATGATTCTGCCGACGATTATCAGCATCTCCGAAGATTCCTTACGCGCTCTCCCCCGTACCTTTAAAGAAGGCGCCCTGTCCCTGGGAGCCACACACTGGCAGACGATCTGGCGGGTTTTGCTGCCGGCTGCCCGGTCGGGAATCGTGGCCAGCGTGATCCTGGGAATGGGAAGGGCCATTGGTGAAACCATGGCCATGATTATGATCCTGGGAAACGCCGTACAAATGCCCGGCTCCATACTCGACAGCGCGCGCACTTTGACCACCAACATCGGGATCGAAATGGGCTATGCCACGGGCGACCATCGCCAGGCGCTTTTCGCCACGGGGGTAGTCCTATTTTTTATCATCATGGGCCTGAACACACTGGCCATTGTCATCTCCGGCAGGAGGCGAGCCTGACCTTGATGATCTCCCGGTATACGAGCCAAAAGGTCGCCAAGGGAGTGGTATGGGTGGCGGCCTTTTCCACCCTGGCAGTGATGATCTGGATCCTCTTCCAGGTCCTGATGGAGGGATTGCCCCTGCTGAACCTTAATTTTTTCCTGGATTCCCCCCGGCAAATGGGACGAACCGGCGGAATTTTTTCGACCGTCATCGGAACCCTGGCTTTGACCGCAGTCGCGATTGTCATCGCTACGCCCCTGGGTGTAGGAACGGCGGTTTACCTCAGGGAATACACTCGAGAGAGCCGGGTCAGCCGCCTCATCCGGTTCGGCACGGATTGCCTGGCCGGGGTTCCCTCCATCATATTCGGCCTCTTCGGTTTCGTCTTTTTCGTCATCCTTCTGCGAATGGGCTGGTCGATTCTCTCCGGTGGCCTTACCCTGGCGGCGATGATCCTGCCGACGATCATTTGCACGGCAGAAGAAGCCATCAAGGCCATTCCCTATTCTTACCGGGAAGTGAGTTTTGCTCTGGGAGGGAACCGCTGGCAGACGGTGGCCAGGGTGATCCTACCCAATGCCCTGCCGGGAATTTTCACGGGAGTTCTCCTGGGAGTTGGCCGGAGCGTGGGGGAGACCGCAGCCATTATCCTGACCGCAGGATCTTCTCTCCTCATGCCCACCTCCTTGTTTTCTCCCATACGGACGATGTCGGTTCATTTTTATATCCTGGCCCGGGAGGGCATTTCCATGGAGATGGCCTATGCCACGGGAGCTGCCCTGATCCTGTTGATCTTGGGCATCAACACGCTGGCCAACTGGTTGCTCTGGCGGTACGTCCGGAAGGTGGGAGGATAGTGGCTCATGCCTGAAAAACCCAAGATCAACCTGGAGCATTTTCATTTTTATTACGGGACCACCATGGCGTTGAAAGATGTCAACCTGAAAATCCGGCCCCGGCAAATTTTCGCGATTCTGGGGCCCGCCCGGAGTGGGAAAACTACCCTGCTCAAAAGCCTGAACCGTCTCACCGATCTAATCTTCGGGACGAATCACACTGGCCATATTTTCATCGATGACCAGGAAATTTATGATTCGCAAATTTCCCTGCCCGAACTGCGCCGGAGGGTGGGGATGGTCTTTGACCTGCCGACTCCCCTCCCTCTCTCGGTCTTCGAAAATGTCGCCTACGGCCCGCGCCTCAAAGGGATTACGCAGAGGCGGCGACTGGAGGAGATCGTGGAAAAAGCGCTACGGGCTGCGGTTCTATGGGAGGAAGTGAAGGACCGATTATCCAGCTCTGCGCTGCGCCTTTCGGGGGGGCAGCAGCAGAGGTTGTGCATTGCCCGGGTTCTGGCCCTGGAGCCAGAAGTCATCATGCTGGATGAACCTTGTTCCGGGCTAGACCCGATCTCGACCGCCAGCATCGAAAGATCGCTGTTGGAATTGAAGGCGAACTACACGGTTATTCTCGTGCCGCATAATATCCAGCAGGCTTCACGGGTGGCGGATCGGGTCGGATTTTTCTTGAGCGGCGAACTTGTGGAAGAAGGTCCGGCGGAGCAGATCTTCACGAAACCCAAAACTAAAAAAACTGAGGATTACATCAGCGGAAAATTCGGGTAGAATAGAACCACAGGGTACACACCGCAGCATAGCGGCAACCAAAAAAAAGACCAATTATATCC
>CAYQWO010000034.1:3280-14526 GCA_964421095.1 uncultured Syntrophaceae bacterium | reverse complement strand
ACGTAGGCGCCGGTTCCTAAATAGAGGAGATGGCCAAAGGAAAGACGACCCATGTATCCATAGAGGAGGTCAAAGGACAGGGCGAAAATGCAAAAAATCATGAAGTCCGTGACTCGGTGAATGGAGATCAGGGGCATTAATACGAGAAAACCAGCCCCGACAATCAATATTTCAACCCCTACCCTCTCCTTCTTGGGAAGGAATGCGGGAGCCGGGTTTGGTTCAGGTATGAAAACGTTGGGCTTGTCCAAATGACGCTCCTCCGAACGCAAGCAAAGAATCAGAGATATTCTTCCATCCCCTGGGTATCCGCAATCTCCGTCTTTTCCCGGATTTCCTTGGCGAGCTTTCCTTCTTTCAGGATATATACGCGGTCCGCAAGATACTTCACCATGGCCAAATTCTGCTCGACGATGACCGCAGAAACCTGTTCTTTCAACTTCTTCAGGATGACTCCGATGTCTTCGATGACCACGGCGGCCAGACCCTGGGTGGGCTCATCGATCAAGAGGAATTTGGGATCGCCCACGAGGGCCCGCCCCACAAGAAGGATCTGCCTCTGCCCGCCGCTCAGCTGCCCGGCCTTGATATGCAGAAAGTTTTTCAGTTTCGGATAAATGGCCATCACTTTATCCAGGGCCCGATCCATGGGTTCCTGGCTGCCGAAAGCGGCCACCTCGATATTTTCACGGACCGTCAGATTGCCGAAGACTTTCTTCTCCTGCCCGACATACCGCAGCCCCAGGGGGTAGAGTTCCTCGGGTGACTTGGCGGCGATTTCTGTACCCTGGTAATGGATGGATCCTTGCTGGGGTTTCAGCAGGCCCATGATGGTCTTCAGCAGCGTGGTCTTCCCCGCCCCGTTCCGCCCGATGAAAAACCCCATCTCTCCCTTTTCGATGCGGAAGGAGAGGTCATGAAGGACTTTCGCGTGGCCGTAGGCTACGTCCAGGTTTTTGATTTCCAGCATGGTAAAATTGGTTTCCTTTTTATGGATGGGAATCGTCCTTTCTTAGGTAATGGCGATTTCCCCTTTTCCCCAGTAACACTCCCGCACCGCGCGGTCGCTCAGTACCTGGTCTGGCGCCCCTTCGCAGATGAAGCTTCCCTCGTTCATCACACACATGCGCTCTACCAAGTTCACGATCTTGGATAGCTTGTGTTCAATAACGATTAGGGTTAGGTTTTTCTTGATTCTCTGCAGGATATCGAGTACTTCAATGATTTCTAGATCACTCAGACCGGAGAGCGGCTCATCCAGGAGCAGGAGTTTCGGGCTGAGAGAAAGGGCAATGGCAATCTCCAGCATCCGTTTTTGACCATAGGAAAGCTCAGAGGTCATACTCGTGGCCTTGGTCTCCAAGCCGACCACCTTCATACCCTCAAAGCAGCTCTTCCGAATGCTCTCCTGGTTGGCGGGCGAGAATAAAAAGCCCCATTCGGAAAGCGATTCCTGGTGGAAACGAAGACTGGATAGGACCAGGTTCTCCCAAACCGTCAAGGAATTGAAAACCGAGACCAATTGGAAAGTCCGCACCATTCCCTGCAGGACCCTCTGGTTCGGGGCGAGATCGGTGATGTCCTTTCCGAAGAAATGAATCCGGCCCCGGGTGGGAGGAAATAACCCGGTGAGGAGATTGAAGAAGGTCGTTTTTCCGGACCCATTGGGCCCGATAATCCCAACGGATTCATTGGGCTGAATCTGGAAACTAACCCGGTTAACCGCAACAAGACCCCCGAAATGTTTGCTTAAACCTTCAGCCTTCAGAACTTCCGCCATGCAATAGCCCTCAGGAACTCTAAACTCCCTATCCCGTAGGGGCGGGTTTCAAACCCGCCCCTACATTCCGCATTCCGAAATCCGCCATGCACCACGTCGGGTGCATGGCAACCCTGAACCCTACGTGGTTCGGGGCGCAATCGGCTTAATATCCCATTTCTTTCAGAGGAAGGCAAAGCTCGGGGCCGCTATAGACCTCGACCAACTTGGCGATATCCGATTTGTCCTTCCTGGCTTTGGACCCTTTTCCGTCCATGATGTAATAAACATATTTGTAATCCGGCCGGCCGTCGATGCGCCACTTCGCCGGGCCTTTCGGACCCACGAATTCCGGTTTGTCCATGACCGCCTTGTAAACTTTGGCCGGGTCTGTGGAGTTGGAGGTCCGGACCCCGCGCAGGGTTTCAATCATGGCGAGGTAAGTAAAAGTGGCAAAACTATCCGGCACGTCCCCGAATTCCTTGGAGTATTTTTGGACAAATTCATTGGTCGCCTTCTCGGTGTCCGGATCCTTCAGCCCGCTTAGATCATGGTACCACCACCACCCCATGGTAACACCATCCAGGGCGTCGGCGGGCACTCCGGAGGCCAGAGTGTACCCAATTGAATTAAAGACAATCTTCGATTCCTTTCTCAGCCCCAATTCATAGACCTGCTTCAGGGCGTTGATGGCATCGCTGCCCCAGTGGCCCATCATGACCACGTCGGGTTTGGCTTCCTTGACCTTGATGATATAGGAGGTGAAATCCGGTGTACCTACCGGAGACCAGAGTTCGCTGAGTTTGATGTCCGGCTGTTTCTCCTTGAAATACCTTTTCGCCCCTCTTGCCGCCCCATGGCCATAGGCGTAATCCGGGAGAAAGAGCATGACGTGTTTGGGCTTGTAGGTCTTGCTCACATAGTCCCCGATGATTCTCCCGATGGCATCCACGCAGCCTAAGGTGGATGAGAAATAAGGGGCTTTCTCTTTCTTTTCGAAGACCTTCTCCTCGATTCCGTTGGGGACCATGATAAAGGTCTCCCCGCCTCTGACCTGCTCGTTCAGGGCGGTGCTGACATGGGCGAAAGTCCCGGCGACCAGAAGATTTATGCCATCGTTCTGGTATTCCCGCAATCTGCGCACGGCCACATCCGGCTTGGTCTCGTCATCGCGAATGACCGCCTCGATCTTCATTTTCTTACCGCCTACGGTTATGCCCCCTTTGTCATTCACCTCTTTCACAGCCAATTTGACCACTTCCACCTGGATCTTTCCTACTGGTGAGCCTGCGCCGGTCAGGCTGAACATGGCCCCCACTTTCAAGGTGTCCTGGGCTAACGAAGCTCCTGCGAATGTCAGCAGGAAAAGAACCGTTCCTATTGCTACTGCCCACACGGACCTACTCGTCTTCATTTTTTCCTCCTTTGTTAAGTTTTTTTGTCGGCCCTCCTCCCCCCGGGCCTTTTTTGGATGGGCAAATCTGGCTCACAAGCGGGAAAAGTTTTTCTTTCTACCTCCTTTCCCCCAGAATTGAAGCTAAGTTAGTTGCGAAAGTACGGGAGAATTCGGGATTTAGATCTATGCTCTCGGTCTGCATGCTAAGGAAAATTCGCTGTTATTTAATAATGAATCCAAAGAATTGTCAAGAATTTTGTGAGCTTAAAATTAAGAGGCAGGATAGGCCTAATTACCGCATCTTGGGTTTTGAGGGTCCACTGAGTCCGCGCGCCATTGGCTCTACGGTGGAAACAGGCTTCCATTAAAAACCAAATATGGTAAAATGCAGCATTCTGGTTCGCCTTTCCCATCTATTCGGAGGCGGAGAGGCGTATTTACTGGGTTGTTTTAAGAGGAGTAGTTACGTTGGCCGGGATTGAGTGGTTACTGGAAGTCTTTGGATGCCCGGAAGCGGCTTTGCGTAATCAGGGAACTTTGGCCAATCTTTTCCAGGCCATCGTTTCCGAAATGAAATTAAAGCCAGTGGGAAATCCTGTGTGGCACAAATTTCCCGACACGGGAGGAATCACCGGGTTCTGGCTTTTGCAGGAGTCGCATCTGGCGATCCATACATTTCCCGAATTTCAGTCCGCATGCCTGAATGTTTTCTGCTGCTCCGAACGCCAGCCCATTGACTGGAAAGCAAAGATATCTGATTTACTGGGCGCTACAGAAATCCGGATCAGAGAATATCTGCGGATCTATCACAAGTAAACCCAAAGGAGATTTACCGACTTCTCCTAGGCTTGAGGTCATGCAAAAATGCACCTGCCCCTCGTGCGGGGCATCCGTTGTTTTTCAGTCCCGATCATCCATCCTGGCAATTTGCGAGTATTGCGGATCCACCCTGGTCAGGCATGATTTAAACCTGGAGAACATCGGCAAAATGGCCGAGCTGCAGGTGGACGGTTCTCCCCTGCAACTGCGCGCGCAAGGCCAATACCAGGGGGGTCGTTTCACCGTTGTGGGAAGAATCCAGCTGCGCTACGAGAAAGGATTGTGGAACGAATGGTACCTCCTCTTCGACGATCTACGCACTGGCTGGTTGGGAGAATCGGGGGGAGTGTATGCGGTATCCTTTTTAACCAACGTGAGCGATGCGCTTCCTCGCTTTGAAAACTTACACCCGGGAGAACGGGTGCCCCTGAAAGGCCAATCTTATGAAGTAATCCAGGTGGAGCGGGCCACTTGCGTAGCCGCCGAAGGCGAACTCCCCTTTTCCATAAGTCCTGGTTATTCTACACCGGTGGTGGATCTTGCAGGCCCAGGAGCCAAGTTTGCCACTCTTGATTTCAGCGAAGAACCTCCCCTGGTTTTCATGGGGCAGTATGTGGAATTGGAACAATTTCATCTAACTGGATTGAGAGAATACGATGGATGGTAAACAGGGATCGAACGATCCGCCCCCTATGACAACAATCCCACCGCCCCCTGCTGCTCCCCGAGTAAAAACCCTCAAATGCTCGAGCTGCGGCCATCCCCTGACGCTTCGCGGAATGGAGCGGACGGAATCCATTGCCTGTGAAGCCTGCGGGTCCGTCATCGATTTGACGGATGAAAATTTGCGCATCCTCTCCACCTTTCAATCCCAGATGAAATATAAACCGCTGATTCCCCTGGGGAGCCGCGGTAAGGTGCGCGGGGATATGTTTGAAGTGATCGGCTACCTGCGTCGGGCCATAACGGTGGAAGGGGTAGATTATGAATGGAGCGAATACCTGCTTTTCAACCCCTACAAGGGATTTCGCTGGTTGTCGGAATACAACGGCCACTGGAACTTCCTGAAGGCTACCAGCAGTATCCCCAAACCGAAAGCCGGGGGGTCGCGACCTGCGGTCAAATATCTGGACCAAACCTTTTTGCATTTTCAAACGGCCGAGGCCAGGGTCGTGTATGTGCTGGGAGAGTTTTACTGGAAGGTGCAGGTGGGCGAGAGGTGCCAGGTTACGGATTATGTTTCTCCTCCCTTAATTCTGAGCCAGGAAAAGACGGAGCAAGAAGTGACCTGGGCAATCGGCGAGTACATAGAACCCGAACCCATCTGGAGCGCCTTCCGCCCCGGCACGCCCGTTCCAGCCAAAATCGGGGTTGCCTCCAACCAGCCGTCGCCCTACGCCGCCCAATCTTCCCCGCTCATGAAACTGTTTGGATGGTTTTTGGCGGCAGCCGTGCTGATTCACTTGTTAATCTTTATGATGGCCCAAAACAAGCTGGTCTATGAAAATCATTTTGTGTTCCGGCAAGCGGATAAAGAAAAGGCTCTGGTAACAGATTTCTTCGAAGTTCCCGGCCATACATCCAACGTCGTGGTCAAGAGCACAGCCAATGTGCACAATCACTGGATTTATCTCCACCTGACCTTGATCCATGAGGAAGGGACGGCCCACGACTTCGGAAGAGAGATCAGCTATTACCAGGGAGTCGAAGAAGGGGAGAGCTGGTCAGAAGGAAGCACTTCCGACGAAGCCGTTCTTCCCGCAGTTCCCGCGGGAAAATATTATCTGCGCATCGAACCGGAATCCTCCGCTCCCCGAGTTAACTATGCGATCCAGGTCTATCGAGACGTCCCCCAATGGTCGATTTTTGGTCTGGCGCTGGCCGCACTTTGTTTCTTACCGCTCTTGATCAAATGGCGCTCGAGCAGGTTTGAAGCCGCCCGCTGGGCGGAAAGCGACCCTCCCGGGTCAAAGGAAGATTGAACCGCAAGGAGATCTATCTGTGCAAAAATTTTTCATTGTGTACGGGATTGCCGTTTTGCTACTTCTGGCCATTGCTGAATACCGCGGCTGGAGCCTGACAAGTTATGACGAAGTAAAAGAAGTTCCCAAATCCCTGCGCGATAACCCCGGAAGTTATCGGAGCAGTTATACCCGCTACCTCCATAAATAGGATTAAAATTCTGCGCCCCCTCCCCCTTTCCCTCGCCCCTGCAAACGAGGGAGAGGGCGGGCTGAGGGGGAAGAAAGAAGGGGAATTATGTTTGAACAGATAAAGATCAGTGCCCTGTTGAGCTCGTTGCTATATTCCTTTGTCGGAGTTTTTATTTTTTGGGTCTCCTTCCTCATCATTGATCGGCTGACCCCTTATCATCTCTGGAAGGAGATCATCGAAGAAAAAAATACGGCTCTGGCCATTGTGGTGGGTGGGATCGCCATCGGCATATGCATCATTGTGGCGGCGGCCATCCATTGATCGCTCTCCGATGGTCCCCCTGGAATTCTGGAACCAATGACCTACGCCCTCCTGTTCTCAGTCTTTATCATCGCCTCCTGCGGCCTGATTTATGAATTAATTGCCGGAACCCTGGCCAGCTACCTCCTGGGGGACTCCGTTACCCAGTTTTCTACCATCATCGGGACCTACCTTTTTTCCATGGGCATCGGGTCTTACCTTTCGCGTTTCATTGGGAGGGATTTAGTTGGAAAATTTATCGCCATTGAGCTCCTGGTCGGAATCGTGGGAGGCTATGCCGCTACCGTTCTTTTCTTATCTTTTGCCTATGCCGGCTCTTTAAAGCCTCTCCTCTATTTCTTGGTGATCGTGATTGGAATCTTCGTGGGGCTGGAAATTCCCCTCCTCCTGCGCATTCTCAAAGACCGGCTGCAGTTCAAGGACCTTGTCTCCCAGGTTCTCACCTTTGATTATCTCGGCGCCCTGGCTGCTTCCCTCCTGTTTCCGATTCTGCTGGCTCCCAAATTGGGCGTCGTGAGAACCTGCTTGCTTTTCGGTACGCTTAACGCCCTGGTGGCTGCCGGTACCGCCTGGCTGTTTCGCCGGCAACTCCCTCAAATCCGCTGGACAAAAATTCAATGCGCGGCCGCCGTCGGGTTCCTCTTGGCGGGCTTCGCCTATGCGGAGCGCCTCACAAACTTGGCCGAAGGGGAACTGTATGCCGATGAAATTATTTATGCCAAGTCGTCGCCCTATCAAAGGATCGTGATCACCCGCTGGAAGGACGATGTGCGTCTTTTCTTAAACGGGCATTTGCAGTTCAGCTCGCGTGACGAGTATCGCTATCACGAGGCGCTGGTCCATCCAGGGCTGCAATCTCTGACCATGCCGCGTCGGATTTTGGTACTCGGCGGCGGGGATGGCCTGGCCATTCGCGAGATCCTGAAATATGATTCTGTGCAGACGGTGACGCTGGTGGATCTAGACCCGGAAATGACCCGACTTTTTTCCCAGCATCCGGTGCTGACCCGCTTGAACCAGAATTCCCTGAATTCTCCCAAAGTGACGATCGTCAATGCCGATGCCTTCCTATGGTTGGAACAAGACCAGGACTTTTTTGATTTTATAGTGGTGGATTTTCCCGACCCCACCAATTATTCTCTGGGAAAGCTCTATACCACAGCTTTCTACCGCCTGCTCCGGCGGCACCTTGGCGCCAAGGGAGTGGCTGTAATCCAGGGTAGCTCTCCCCTTTTTGCCCGGCGCTCCTACTGGTGTATTGTTAAGACCTTGCAAGAAGTCGGCTTCCAGGTCACTCCGTACCATGCCTACGTTCCCTCCTTCGGAGAATGGGGGTTTATCATCGCTTCCCTGCAACCCTTTGCGGTGCCCACCCAGTATTTGCCGAATCTGAAGTATTTGACCGCGAAGATTGCGCCCAGCCTTTTCTATTTCCCCAAAGATATGCTGCCGGTCGAAGCCGAAGTCAATCGGCTGAACAACCAAGTGCTCGTGCAATATTATGAAGCGGAATGGCATAGAGTGACGGAGTGATGCTTTAAGCCTATGGACCGGCGAACCTTTATTCTTTCATCCGCCCGAGCCATTTTCGCTGCCGCCCTGTCATCTTTCGCTGGCTGCCAGGGGTACGGGAAAAAAGGAATCTCTTTCCCCGGATCGATTCTGGGACCCTCCGCTGACCTCGGCCACAGACTCCTGGAAGGCCAATTTCCGGTCCCCAGCCAAGAGAAGAAAATACCGGTGGTCATTGTCGGAGGCGGAATTGCGGGGCTTTCCGCGGGATGGAAACTGCAAAAGGCCGGTTTTGAGGAATTTGAAATCCTCGAACTTGAACCCGAAGTGGGCGGCGTGGCCCGCTCCGGAGAAAACCCGATCACCCCCTATCCGTGGGGCGCTCATTATGTTCCGCTCCCTACTGAGGAATCCAGAGCCGTGCGTGAACTTTTCGAAGATCTGGGAGTGGTCGCCGGAAGAACGCCCACTGGCGAACCAGTGTATCAGGAAAAGTACCTCTGTTTTTCTCCCCAGGAACGACTCTTTATTCACGGCAAATGGCAGGAAGGATTCCTGCCAGTGCTGGGAGCAACCCGAAAAGACCTTGAGCAGTTTCAGCGCTTCCGGGACATCATTCTTCGCTTCAAACATCGCCGGGGAAAAGATGGGAAAAAAGCGTTTTCCATTCCCCTGGAACTCAGCTCCCGGGATGCGGATCTGCTGGCCCTCGACCGGATTTCCATGCTGGAGTTTCTCCGCCGATACAACCTTGATTCAGGCCCACTCCATTGGTACGTGAATTACGCCTGCCGGGACGATTATGGCTGCCATTACGGCCAGGTCTCTGCCTGGGCCGGCCTCCATTACTTTTGCAGCCGCGACGGAGGGGGAGGGACAGAGGAATCAGCCGTCCTGACCTGGCCTGAAGGAAACGGATGGATCGTCAAACAACTCAAAAAGAAACTCCAATCCAAGATCAGGACCAATTCTTTGGTCTTCCGCTTGGAGAATATGGAGAAGGGAGTTCTGGTAGATTCTTATAGTCCCCAAGAAAACAGCACGCTCCGGATGCGAGCGAGAGCGGTGATTTATGCCTGCCCCCGGAAATTCGCCCGCCACATGATTGTGGGGATGAGCCAAAATGCCACCCCGTATCTTGATGCCTTCCAATACAGTCCCTGGCTGGTGGCCAACCTAAGCTTGAAATCGTTCCCCGTCACGCGTTCCGGAGTGCCCATCGCCTGGGACAATGTCATTTATGAAAGCCCATCCCTTGGTTATGTCGTAGCGACCCACCAAAGCCTGGCGACCCATATACCGGAGACGGTTCTCACCTATTACTATGCGATGGTCTGGGGTCCACCCATACAGGAAAGAACGCGCTTAATGCAAACACCCTGGAACATCTGGGCCGATCTTATCCTCCAGGATTTAGCAAAGCCACATCCTGAAATCTGGAACTTAGTCACCCGCCTGGACATCTTTCGCTGGGGCCACGCCATGATCCAGCCCCGGGTCGGATTAATGTGGGGGAAAGCCCGCCGGCAGGCAGCTCAGCCCTGGGGCAATATCTATTTTGCCCATTCGGATTTAAGCGGGTTTTCCATTTTTGAGGAAGCTCAATATCGCGGGATCCTGGCTGCGGAAAAGGTCCTTGCCAAACAGGGCATTGCCTTTTCTTCTTCATTATAAAACCACCAGAGGCCCTTCTCGGCTCTATCCCAATCGGCTATCGGCCGATCATCATAAGCACGGTCAGCCTTATACTCATTGCAGGTTGCCCGAGGCCCAGTTAAAGATTTTTTAACTGTGTGGGACGGACCCCGATCCCATTGTTCCGCGTACGCATTCAACCGGCGGGAGATCTTCGGAGAGGGCGTTGCGCTGGAAGGAGAGGCCGGTGGAGAGTTCCTTCCAGAAAAGGTCTGCCTGGGCGAAGGGAAAATAAAGGATCTGTGGCTCCTGGAGGTCTACCCGGCAATTCTTCATCCATGCCCGGGCCCGCCGGCTACCCTGGGGAATCATCGCCCCGAGGATCACGGGTCCCATTTCGCTGGCATCTGCGTCGGGAAGGCTGGCTCCAGCAGTTAGGGGATGCGAGCCATCCGGGAAAGATCCGGGTTTGACCTCCGGCTGAACAAAAGTAAGCCGACTGGCCAGGTTATGGATTACCTGAGGGTTGCGGAACTTCACGGCGGGAATGTAGAAATAGATAGGCCTCCGGGCCTCCTCCGCAGGGTTCACCACCCGCAGCGGGGGGGCCAACTGGTAAAAGCTGGCCAGGGTCTCCAGGCGCTCCCCGGGTGATTCCAGCACCGTCTTGCATCGCCAGAAAGGAACCCAGAATAGCTTCTCCCAGGACTGGCCTGCAGGGGGAGGAACTACAGAATAGCCAGTTTCTGCCCATTCCCCCCCCTTTTCCCGAAAGAGACGCCGGCAGTTCGGGCAGAAGTGCAGCACGCTTAAGGGTCGGAAAGGGAATTCCCAGCCGCAGTTCGGACAGCGGAAGGGCAGGAACCGAATCTCGCTGAAGGCGAACGACTGGCGACTGTCTTGCCCCTTGAGTTTCTGTTGAATCGCAGACCCATCGGCAAGGGAGCCGAGACCGCTTCCTCCCACAGCGTCGATGAGAAAAACTTCTCGACCTCCTGTATGTTGGCATTCCACGTACCAGACGGGGAAATAGATCACAGAGAAGATTTTCCCCACGAGGCGGTGGAGGATCACTTCGGGGATCAATTCTTCCGCCCCGAAAAATACATTGGCAAAACTCTCCGCCTCGGTCTGGGCTTGGTCCAGGGAAATCTCCAGGGGAAGAAAAGCATCTCTCTCTTGCAGGTGCTTCCGTTCGAAGGGCTGGAGGCGAAGCGCCTGGGTGCGAACGCCCAGGGTGCAAAGGCCAATTTTCAGGCCCGCGTATCCGGGAATGGTATGGTCCAATATGCGAGTCAGAAGAACTTTTAGCCGCTCCATAGGTGGAGGAACTCCGGCAGGGATCTCCACCTTCATGGGTTTCAGGCCAAAGATCCAACGGTATACCGTTCCCCGCATGCGCCAGAAAGGAGCGTAGAAAAGGAAGGTCTGGAGGTTCCGGGGGGAAAGCTTTCCCGCCTTCCGCAGCGATTCCACCGCTTGGGCTGCGGCCGCGTGAGGGTCCTTAAGCTGAGCCGGCAGAACGTACCGGAGAACCCCTGCCCTTCCGGCCACGAGGAGGGATGAGCCGCAGAATTCACAATGGACGACCTGCGTTTCTTCCAAAAAATCGATGTCCCCACCGCATTGGGGGCAATGGATCAGGATCCG